>JBBSGQ010000190.1:0-7194 GCA_038253965.1 Acidimicrobiales bacterium
CGAGCGCGACGTTGGCCAGGTGATCGCGAGTGGCGCCATAGGTGTACTGGTAGCGCCGGGTCAGCATGGCGATCTCATCGACGGGGCGGAGCAGGCCGAACGGTCGTGTCCACTGCTGGTTGCCGCCGACCCGATCAGCCACCCCAGCCCATGGCCGGCTCGCCGCGGAGCCCCGCTTGCGGCTGCGCCAAGCCACCACCACCTTGCACTGGCCGGTTGCCACGGCCATGGCCGCCTGGCCGGTCACCGCGCACCCGGCTCCGCCGCCGTAGGGCACGCGGCCGAAGTACGTGACGTCGCCCAGGCCGAGGTTGCGGGCGATCTCGATCTCCTCGGTGGTCTCCAAGGTGTAGCTCGACAGCCCGTCGACCTCTTTGGGACCCATGCCTGCATCGTCGAGCGCGGCCTTGATGGCTCTGAGCGCCAACACGTTCTCTGGTTCGTCGAGCTGCTTCGCGAACGGTGTGGAGCCGATCCCGACGATGGCCGCGCGGTCCTTCACGTCGTGCCGAGATCCGGCTACGTGGTGACTATCAGTGCGTCGAGCGCAATGGCACCGGTCGGGGTGACGACGAGCGGGTTGACGTCGATCTCTGCGATCTCGTCGGCGAAGTCGACAGCCAGGCGCTGGAGACGCATGAGCACGTCGACGATGGCGGCAACCTTGGCTGGCTTGACCCCGCGTGCTCCGGCCAGCAGTTTGGCCACCTTGCACTCGTCGATCATGCGACGGGCCTCCTCGCGATCGAACGGAGGGACGCGCACCGCCACGTCGTCGAAGATCTCGACGAGCGTGCCGCCGAGCCCAAAGGCGAGCGCCGGCCCGAACAGCTCGTCTCGGCTCACACCGACCAGCGTCTCGATCCCGGCCGGCGCTGTCTCGCATACGAGCACACCATCGACAGTGGCGCGGCGCGCCTTGCGCCGTGCGATGGAGGCGAAGTCCTCCCAGCAGCGGCGCATCTCGGCGGGGGTGTTGATCCCCAGGCGAACCAGACCGAGATCGGACTTGTGGGCGATGTCAGCCGACGCGATCTTCACCACGACCGGCCCGCCCAGCTGCGTGAGCGCCCGCACAGCGGCCGAAGGCGTCGGGCACAGCACGTCGCGCGTGACAGGGATGCCATACGCGGCGAGGACGGCCTTCGAGTCGGATTCGGACAGCGTGCCTCCGTCGGTGAGCAGCCCGGCCACCTTCGCCGCTGCCGCGGAACGGCGCAGGACCGGCTTGGTGAAGGGCGACCTCCACCGCTCGTTGGTCTCCCAGTAATCGAACCATGCCTGGACCGCTCGCACGCAGTTGCCGAAGGTGCGGAACACGGGGAGGCCCGAGGGCGCGAGGCGGTGGCTGTAGTCCTGTTCGAACATCGGCGAGCCCCACACCACGAAGATGGGCTTGTCAGTCGTCTGCTGCGCTGCGACCAGATCTGCGGTGAACCGGTCCGACATCGAGGCGAGCGCGCCGGTGATCGGCACCACGACCGCGTCGATCTCGGGGTCGGCCACGATGGCATCGAGGATCTTGCGTCCTCGCTCGTCGCCTGATGGAGCACCACCGTTGTCGACGGGGTTCGACACGCGCAGGTAGCCCGGGATGTGCGTGCGCAACTCCTCTTGCGTGCTCGTGGCCAGGCGTGGAAGTGCAAGTCCTGCCGCGGCGCAGAGGTCCGCCATGTGAGCGCCGGTCCCACCCGATATCGCGTACACGCATACGCGACGTTGGCGAGCTCTTCCTTTCGGCGGTGCGACCGTCCGGCAGAACGCCGTGGACACCTCACTCAGCTCGTCGAGCCCGTCGACTCGGGTGACGCCGTACTGGCGGAAGACACCGTCGACCACGCGGTCCGTGCCGGTGAGGTGACCGGTGTGGCTGGCCGCCATCGAGGTGCCCTCTTCGGTCCGGCCGACCTTCACGCAGACGATCGGCACACCGTGCTGCATGGCTGCGTCGGCCGCGAGTTGCAGGGTCCGGCCATCCTTGAAGCCTTCGATGTAAGCGGCGATGGCGCCCGTACCCGGTTGCTCAGCGAACCACCGTGCGAAGTCGGCGAACTCTAGGTCGACCTCGTTGCCGGCCGGTGCCCAGTGCGACATGGCAAACCCGAGCTCCTGGGCCTGGAAGAGCGGGCGGCCCTGATGGCCGGACTGGGTGATCAGGGCGAGGCGCTGGCCGGGGAGATCATCGCGGAAGGTCTCGAACGCGTTCAGGTTCGTGTTCGGGCCGAGCAGGTGCGTGTCGGACTCTCCTACCAGCTTCTCCAACCGATGCTGTAGGTCGATCCCCACGCCTCCCACCTCGGCGAACCCAGCAGCGCAGATCACTGCGAAGCGGGCGCCCGCCGCCACGACCTCTTCGAACGCGGTGACGGCGTCGCCGACCAGGATCACCGCGAGATCGACCGGGCCGGGGACGTCGGCGATGGTCGGCACGCAGTCCACCCCGTCGAGCTCGGTGTAGCGCGGGTTGACGGGGGTGACCGTCGCCCCGAAGCGCTCACCCCAGAGTTGGATCTTCTTCCACATCGCCGTTGCCGGCCGCTTCGGAGTGGCGGACGCGCCGATCACGGCGACGCTTCGCGGGCGGAAGAAGGTGGCCAGGTCCACGTCGCGCGGGGCGATGGGTCGGCCGGTGACGTCCGTCCGGGGCGAGCTTCCCATGGGCGGCGAGGTTACCTGACACGAACGTCAGGTATTCTCGTGGTGAGGAGGCCACATGTCTGATCCCACCAGCTTCGTCGATGTCGAAGGACGCTCGGCCAACCCGTACGACGGCGTGGTGGCAGCCGATCCGGTGCCGTTCTACCGGGTGCTACGGGACAAGACGCCAGTTGCTCAGCTCGTCGACATACCGGGCACGCACGTCATCAGCCGCTACAGCGATGTGAAGTTCGCCCTCCAGCATCCGGAGATCTTCAGCTCCGACCTCGTGGCCGTCGACATCGGTCAGCAGCGACCCCTGATCCCGCTGCAGATCGATCCTCCGGACCACGTCAAGTACCGGCGGGTGTTGGACCCACACCTGGCGCCGCGCCAGATCGCACCGCGCGAGGACCGCATGAGGGTCGTGGTGAACGAGTTGATCGACCGGTTCATCGAGCGCGGAAGCTGCGACTTCCACGCCGAGTTGTCAGTTCCCCTGCCCTGCACCGTGTTCCTCGAACTGTGTGGTCTGCCTCTCGCCGAGCTCGACGCGTTCCTCGGTTGGAAGGACGACATCATCCGGCCACAGGTTCGTCACCCCGAGATCGCGTTCGACCTCGACGCGCTCCTCGCCAAGCGACGCGAGAGCGGCCAGGCCATCTACGACTACTTCGCGGAGGTCATCGCCGAGCGCCGGGCCACCCCCGGTGACGACGTCATATCCCGCTTTGCTCTGGGCGAGGTCGATGGCGAGCGCATGAGCCATGACCAGATGCTCGACGTCGGCTTCCTGTTCATCCTGGGTGGTCTCGACACGGTCACGTCCACGCTCGACTGCGCGATCGGGCATCTCGGTCGCGATGCGGCGCTGCGCGACGCACTCGTGGCCGACCCAGCTGCCATTCCCGCAGCCATCGAAGAGCTCCTCCGTCTGCACACACCCGTGATGCAGGTGCTGCGCGTCATCAAGGAGCCATTCGAGATGCACGGCGTGAAGATGGAGCCCGGTGACCACGTCATGCTGATGCTCGGCGCAGCCGATACGGACCAGGCCGAGTTCGGCGGCGGGGCCGAGCAGGCCGACTTCGGGCGTGAGCACAACCGCCATCTGGCCTTCGGTGGCGGAGCCCACCGCTGCCTCGGCTCGCACTTGGCGCGCGCCGAGTTGCGCGTTGCGCTCGAGGTGCTGCACCGGCGGATTCCCGACTACCGCATCCCGGACGGCGCCGAACTGAAGTATTCGCCGGGCATTCGTGAGATCGAGCATCTGCCACTCGATTTCACGCCGGGCCCTGTGGTCCGGTGAGGGTCGTGCTCGACGCCAAAGCATGCACCGGCCACGGTCGCTGCTACGCGTTGGCGCCCGACGTGTTCCTGGCGGACGACGATGGCCACTGCGTGGTGACCGGAACAGGCGACGTGGCATCCGAGCACCAGGATCAAGCGCGCCGTGGTGTGGCGAACTGCCCGGAGCTGGCACTCCGGGTGGAGGACTAGGAGCAAGATCATGGAACTCCGGGAAGCGGTCATCGTCGACGCCGTTCGTACGCCGATCGGGAAGCGCAAAGGGGCGCTGGCCGGTTGGCATCCCACTGACCTCTTGGGGCTCACGCTGAACGCGCTGCTCGACCGCACAGGTCTCGATCCCGAGCGAGTGGACGATGTGATCGGCGGCAACGTCACGCAGGTGGGTGAACAGGGCTGCAACGTCACACGTAATGCCTGGGTGGCGGCAGGGTTGCCCCAGAGCGTGTCGGCCACCAGCGTCGACCGCCAATGCGGGAGCTCGCAGCAGGCCGTGCACTTCGCCGCCCAGGGAGTGATGTGTGGCGCATACGACATCGCCATCGCGTGCGGCGTGGAGTCCATGACCCGGGCTCCGATGGCGTCGAACGCTGCGGGCGGTGTCGGTCCGTTCTCGCCCGATTTCATGGACGCCTGCAACGGTCAGCTGATGACCCAGTTCGAGGTCGCTCAGATCCTGGCCGACAAGGAAGGCATCACCCGCGAGGAGATGGACGCGTTCGCGGCCGAATCCCATCGTCGAGCACAGGCCGCCTGGGACAGCGGCCACTTCGCGGGCGAGGTCATGACGGTGCCGGTCAAGGATGCGGAGGGCAACGCGAGCGGCGCCATGCTGGAGCGCGACGAGGGGATCCGGCCCGAGACCACCGTCGAGACGCTGGCCGCGCTCGGCTCGGCTGCGAAGTGGGATCCGACCATCGCGCCTGACATCACCGCCGGCAACGCCTCGCAGATGTCCGATGGCGCCGCAGCCATGCTCATCGCCGACGCGGCCACCGCTGAGCGCCTTGGCCTTGCGGTGCGGGCGCGCTTCGTGCACTTCGCGGTCGGCGGCGAGGATGCGGTTCTGGTGTTGTCGGCCCCGAACCGTGTCACCCGCCGCCTGCTCGACCGCAGCGGCATGACCATCGACCAGTTCGACTCGATCGAGTGCAACGAGGCGTTCGCGGCGATCGCCGTCCGCTGGGCGAAGGAGTTCCTTCCCGACGGGGATTGGTCGCACTACAACCGCCGAGGCGGCGCCATCGCCATCGGCCACCCGCTCGGTGCATCGGGCGTGCGCATCATGACCACCCTGCTCGGCGACCTCGAAGCGGTCGGCGGTCGTTATGGCTTCCAGACGATGTGCGAAGGCGGAGGCTTGGCCAACGCCACGGTCATCGAGCGCCTCTAACCATCGAATTTGTGTCGATCGACCGGCATATGTGCGGTCAAGTGACCCAAATCGGCGGGGCGGGGGGAGGGCTACTGCCGGGGCAGCTTGATGGCCTTGTCGGCGATGATGTTCTTCTGCACCTCGGTGGTGCCGGCTCCGATCGACGTGTAACGCTGGAACACATAGAGCCGGTTCCAGGCTCCGCCGTCGACTGCGCCGGGTTGGCCCTTGGCCGGGATGGCGCGGGGCCCGAGGAGGTCGACTGCCAGCTCGGCCAGTGTTTGGGCCAGGTAGGACCACTGCAGCTTGGCCAGCGGCACCTCGGGCCAGTTCTTCTCGTTTCGCAGGATCTTCGACAGGGCCCGGTAGTTGAGCAGCTTCGTGTACTCGATGCGGGTGTGGGCCGAGGCGATGCGCGAGCGCAGGTCGGGGTCGTCGAGCGCGGCGGGGTTCTCCGAGCGGGCGAGACTGACCATGGCGTCGAGGTCGGATCGCATGCCGATGGCCAGGCCGGCTGTCCCCACCCGCTCGGACCCGAGTGTGCCCATGGCGACCAGCCACCCCTCACCTTCCCCAGCGAGTCGGTAGCTCAACGGCACTCTGGTGTCGGTGAAGAACACCTCGCAGAACATCTCCTCTCCGGAGATGTCGCGAATCGGACGGATGTCGATACCGGGTGCTTCGAGATCGATGATCAGTGCGGTGATGCCTTCGTGCTTGCGCTTCTCCTCGATGGCCGTCGGGTCGGTGCGTACGAGGAACAGGCCCCACCTCGCGATGTGCGCGCTCGAGATCCAGATCTTCTGGCCGTTGAGCACGTAATCGTCACCGTCGCGCAGGGCGATGGTGCGCAGGTTGGCTAGGTCGGATCCGGCTTCGGGTTCGGTGAACCCCTGGCACCAATGATCGACGGCGTCGAGGATGTTCGGCACCCATCGCTGCTTCTGCTCCTCCGTGCCCCAGCGGATGATCATCGGCCCGATCTGCCAGAGGCCGTTGGCGTTGTAGATGCCCGGCGTGCGGTAGCGGGCCATCGTCTCGGCGTAGACAACGTTCTGGGTGACCGTGGCATCCCGCCCGCCCCACTCGATCGGCCACGAGATCGCCGCCCAACGGCCCTCGTTCAGTTTGCGCTGCCACGCTCGACGGCGCTCCATCTGCGACATGACGCCGCCACTGCCGGCGCCACCGGTGCCGTCGGCCTCGGCCTCGGGGCTGTCGTCCTCGGACCACTCGGCGAGGAACTTGGGCAGTGTCTCGTCGAGCCAGGTGGTCAGCTCGGTGCGGAACGCCTCGTCTGCTTGTGTGTAGGCAAAGTCCATACGGCCTCCAGGAACCTGGCCAGCTTGCCATCTCGGGGGCAGCGAAGCTGACGCCTGCGTCAGGTATCGTCGCCGCTGTGGAGTTCGCTCTCGACGACGACCAGCAAGCCTTGCAAGAGACGGTGAAGGCGTTTCTCGCCGAGCAGGCGCCGTCGTCTGCTGTGCGGATGTGGATCGACGGCGATCGAGGTCTTCCTGATGAGCTCTGGAGCCGCATGGCCGATCTCGGTTGGCTCGGTCTTCTCGTGCCCGCTGCGCAAGGTGGGTCGGGCTCCGGCCTGCTCGAGGTGATGGTGGTGCTCGAGGAGATGGGCCGGTCACCGCTGCCCGGACCATTTCTGTCGTCTGCTGTGCTCGCTACGATGGCCGCGCGTCGGCTCGGGCTGGACGATCTGCTCGCGGGGCTCGTCTCGGGCGCGATGCGCGGCACCGTAGCCATCGAAGAGGGCGGCCACGGTGAGGTGATCGACCGCATCAGAACGCGCGCCAGCCGCAAGTCCGGACAGTGGCGGCTAACCGGCACCAAGACGGTCGTGCTCGACGGCACCGACG
>JBBSGQ010000191.1:0-7183 GCA_038253965.1 Acidimicrobiales bacterium
AGTCAGAACCGCAAGCTGCGGCAGTCAGATCCACGCCACCAACCCGACGGCCAGGAACCGTCTATCGCGACCTCGATCCATTGCGGCCCCCTCGCAAACGGGTGCACAAGGCGGTGAGGACCAGAAATCACGCACGCTCGCGCCGGACCGGACGACTGGCAACGATGCGAACAGCTAGCTCTTCACGGCCACGGACCGGATGATCGTCGCTCCTCGAGGCCGGCGCCGGCGGTCATTTCGGCGCTTTGACCGTGACGATCACGTCGTCGGTTGCCGTTTGACCTGAGCTGCTGGTCACCGTGAGCCGAAATGTGAGAGTGGCAGCACCGTTCGGAGCGGTGAAGCGGGGCCGAGCCGAGCGACGGTCGTCGAGGACGACCGGTGCTCCAGCGGTCTGGTCCCAGGTGTAGGCCGGGACCGTGCTGTCGCCGGACGTTGACGACGAGCCGTCGAGCTGGACCGTCGTGCCGGGGGCGGCTGTCTGGTCGGGTCCCGCTGCCGCCACGGGTGCACCGCAGCCGGGCAGCCGGAACGACCCGAGGCGGGTGCGCCAGTTGAACCGCCCACTGGCCGGGAGGTACTCGTTGGAGTACCAGAACGTGCAGTCGTCGGACGGGTCGAGGGTCATGCTCGAGTAGTCGCCCCAGCGCGTGAGCCCGCCCGTTTGGGAGCCCCCGCCCGCCACGATCGTGCTCTCCGGCTGTGTCAGCAGGTTGAGCGGATCACCAGCCAGCCGTCCGCTGAATGCGGCGCCTGGATTGATCGAGGCGCTGGAGACCGAGTAGCCGACGGCGATGTTGCCGGCCTGGTCCATGGCCGCGCTGCCCAACCAACGGTTAGTGGAGTCGGGCGCAAAGGTGCTCTGTTGATGAATTGTTGGGTTGCCGCCGACGAGGCGCAACTCGTACCAACGGACGCCGACGTTGGCACCCGCGCTGACCGAGTGTGAGACCACCAGGGACTCATGGTCGCCGAAGTTCCGGTAGGCCAGTCGGAACATGAGCCGGTCGCCCAGCGAGTCGAGACGCGTGCCGGTGGCTGGTTGCGGGATGCAACTACCTCCCCCGCAGGCCGGGTTGTAACTCGCCACAGACACGGATGTAGGGCCGGCGAAGGTCGATCTCGACGGCGTGGCCCAATCGACGTGGAACTTCCAGGCGGCGAGCGTGGTGCTCGATGCACCCACCCCCAACAGCAGGTTCGGTTCCCCGATCGGCGGGGGCGTCGCCCCGTCGAGGTCGGCGGGCAGCACACCGCCGTAGGCGGCGCTGGTGGTGAAGCACTGTTGGGTGGCGGCCGCGCCGGTCAACATGTTGGTCCGGTCGAGAGCACAGGCCTCGGCGCCCTGGAACGTGGCGCCGTTGAAGACGTTGTAGGTGACGTAGTAGGCGTCGGGCCAGACGCCGAGCTTGGGATAATCCGGGAAGCTGGCGTACTGGAAGGCGTAGCGAAAATAGGCGCCGGTCGGATCAGAGGTCCGGGAGACGGCAACGCACTCGTAGTACGGGCCCGTCGTGGCGGCGGCATTGGCGAACTGCGTGAACACCCAGCGATCGGCCAACCGGTCATAGCGCACGATGCCGTCGCCGTCATCGTCGGTCTCGCAGTGGCCGCCGAAGCCGGTCCAAAGCGTGTTCGTCGCAGCCGGCCCGTACACCGGCACACCGCTCTTGGACAGGATGGCGATCGACGAGTTCACAATCTCGACGACGTGGTTGGGCCCCACCGCCGAGTCCGTGTCCGGCGGGGCCGCAGCCACGCTGAACGAGCCGGCGGGACCGGTGAAGCCCGTACCCAGGCCGTCGAAGGACGCCGATGTCCGCGGCGCGGCGGAGTGCACGGCGTTGGTCTGCACCGCCGAGTCCGGCCGGCCAGCAGGGGGGTGGGGCAGGATATCCGTGCGGGTCATCCCCTCCCCTGCGCCCGGTGGGCCCTTGGCCGGTGCAATCCTCGGCAGGCCCCTCAGCGGCCCCGACAGGTCGTGGTGCACGTCTTGGCGCAGCGTGACACCTCCCTGGTGGTGCTCGCCGCCGTGCTCACCGCGCGCCCCGGCAGGTTCGGCGCCGCGAACGCCGTCGGCCCGACCGGCTTCCGGCCCCCGACCCGCCGTAGAGCGCCGGCCGGGGCCGGCCACGCAGCCGCCGAGGACCAGGGCGGCACTCAGCAACGACACGGCCAGGGCTCGGCCGGGGGCTGATCGTTGCATCACACCTCTCCTCTCGGTCGCCCGCAAACCACGGTGACCGATGAGTCTCATAGCGTCGCCGCTGCGATGCGTGAGTGGTCAGCGTCCAGATGAACGGGCATTCGTCAGCGTCAACCGTCACGAAATGCCCGACCAGTCAGTTAGCTGAGCATAGGGGGACGACCGGCCGGCCCACCGCTGCAAGGGCGTCCAGGTGAATCGAGGCGATGAGGTCACCCGGTCTCCTGAGTCGAGGAGTCGGCCAGGAGCGAAGATGAGCACGTCCTCGGGCAGACTCGGCGGATGGGCGCAGGAGGGCGACCCTTGGAGCCCCGTGGCGGTGGGATTTGTCCGCGGGGAACCTCAACGATGCGCGATTGCGGGCGATTGTGCAGCAACGGGCCGGGGCTTCGGGGTGCGGCCAGGCCCCGGTCCGCCTCCCACCGCAGAGCTCGGCCCGCCCGTTGCCTCGCTGGTCAGTCGACGTCGACCGGATGTTCGTAGACGTAGCTCCTGAGAGCGGCAAGCACACTCTCGACTGTTTGCTTGACGAGGCGCGGGGGAGCGCGGCGCGCACCACCGGTCTTGTCGGTGAGAGCCTCATCCGCCTCTACCTCGACATCTGCGGACAGTTTCGCTTCCCTGTGTTGATCGGGACCAAGGATCAGCCGATCGAGGTGGCCATCCACGTAACGCTTGCGCAGTATGCGGAGGCACTCCTCGACCATCTGCACCGTTCGAGGTTGACCCCCACGGACGTTCCAGTCCGCCAGCAGCTTCAGCGCAATCGCAGCCAGACGGTGATCCGGATCCACGATGCCGTCCGGGATGTCAAGCGCTCGTTCGAACCGAAGTTCTGGCCGCACCGCTCAACCTCTCTCTCGCCTGTCGTGCGGAGCGAGACGTTAGTGGGCGCAGGTTCGTCGCCCGACGGGAACGAGACCCTCGAGCGCCGGGTTGTTGCCCGGCGGTGCCGTTTGCGCTCGGCGCGGTCCGCTACGCAACAGTCGTGCTGCAACCCGAGGAAGGCCCGCCTGCCCGTGATCGACAAGCGAACCGTCCCCGGGTTCAGGTGCACTGGTCAGGCGATGGAGCGGACCTCAGCCATCGCCGTACCTGATTCCTCGGGCGACTCGTCGCTCATGAGCATGGCCCGAAGCATGAGGCTGCCCTGCAGCTTCATCAGCTGCGACCCCAGGGCGGCTACATAGCGAACGCTCTCGCGCGGATCGATCAGCATTCGGGGGCTCACGGCGGATGCCGTTTCGGCAACGCCTCTCAGCAGATCGATCGGGCGTGGTTGGCTCGCCAGGAAGCTCCCGGCCGAGCCCTGAGGGCCCTGCACGCCGCGAATGCCGCCAGGGCCTGCCTGGCCGGCCGGACCTTGCGGACCCTGAAGGCCCTGGATCCCCACGATCCCACGGGGGCCCTGCTCGCCCTGCTCTCCTTGCAGGCCTTGCTCACCCCGCAGGCCCTGCTGCCCGGTCAGGCCGATGACACCGCGCTGGCCGCGCTCTCCCGGGAGGCCTTCCTCGCCCCGCAGGCCTGGCAAGCCACGCTCGCCCTGCGCGCCCTGCTCGCCGCGCCCACCTGGCAAGCCCTGCTCGCCGCGCTCGCCCTTCTGGCCTGGCTCCCCGCGGTCGCCGGGCAGGCCCTGCTCGCCCTGCTCCCCGGTCAGACCCGAGACGCCCTGCGGGCCTTTGTCGCCCTGCTCACCGGGTCGACCGGTGGATCCGACCTCACCTTTGTCGCCGATCTCTCCAGTCGGGCCAGTCGGGCCTTGCCGGCCCTTGTCGCCTCGCTCACCAGGCACACCTGGCGCGCCCTGGGGGCCCTTGTCGCCTCTTTCGCCACGCAGGCCCGGCTCACCCTGAGGGCCCTTGTCGCCCTGAGGGCCGCGCTCCCCGGGAACACCAACCGGGCCCTTGGGCCCGCGGTCCCCCTGCTCGCCCGGCAGGACGACTGTCGCTTCCACCACTCGGGTTTCGGACTCAACTACCGCTGCTGCGCGTTGCGGTGCGTTCCGTTTGCTCGTAGCAGTGACGGTCCGACTTGAAACCGACCTCTTCGACTCGGCCATCTTCACTCTTCCCTCTCGGTAGGCGGTACGCCGGTCGGCGCCCGCACGATCCTGATCACGCCACGAACGACGCTTCCCGCTCAGCGGGATGCACGCGTCTTCGCAACTTCAGGTGGGACCCTCTACCCGAGAACTGCAAGCGGCTGAAGACAATGAGCACAGCGAGGCTGTGGTATCAGTCACGGCTCGATCCGTGGGTACGCCGGATCGGTCACGCGCCGGTTCGTCGAAGCAGCGCTGGCAGCGTCCGAAACAGGATCTTCAGGTCGCCCCGGAGAGAGATGTTGCGCACGTACTCGAGGTCCATCGCGACCGACTCGTGCATCGGGACCCTGCCGCGACCGCTGACCTGCCACAGGCCGGTGATCCCGGGCCTGACCTCGTGACGCGCGTGCTGCCATTGCTCGTACCGTGCGACGATGAGGGGCAGCTCCGGTCGGGGACCGACGACGCTCATCTCTCCCCGCAGGACGTTCACCAGTTGCGGGAGCTCATCCAGACCTGAACCTCGCAGCGCGCGGCCAAGTTTGGTATGGCGGGGATCATCAGGAGTCTTGTGGATGACGCGCCGATCACGTTCGAGCCCGACATCGACTGACAGGCTGCGACGGTCGGGGCTCATCGTGCGGAACTTCACTATGGTGAAAGACCGGCCGTTGAGGCCGATGCGCTCCTGGCGGTACCAGAGATCTCGGCCGAGAGCGATCCGGACCAGGAGCGCGGTGACGCCCATCACCGGTGCAGCCAGGGGTAGAGCGACGCACGCGACGGCCACATCGAGGACCCGCTTGCCTGCTCGCTGGTAGAGACCGACGCGCGGTCGACGGCGCATGCAACTCCCTCGAGCCGATTCGTCTGCAGAACATGGATGGCACCCGGCCGTTGGGACAGCGTGCCGTCCCTTTACCGGGCTCGTCGCCAAGTGTTCCCCAATCGGCATCCCCATCTCGCTCTTGAGCATCCCCATCTCGCTCATTCGACCCCGGTTCCTGCCGACAGGAACACGTTGCCATGCCCAATGCCATGGTCCGACCGATGTCGGGAGGAGGGACGCCATGGAGGCAGAGCAGGACAACTCGCCCGACGAGGGCGGGGCATTCGCGCCGCGGCCACCGTGCCTTGCGTCGGTCGACTTCGAAGAGGTGTTCGTGCAATCCGAGGTCGGGATGGCCCTTGTCAGCCCGAACGGTCGCTTGTTGCGCGTAAACGGAGCGCTCTGCCAGCTGCTCGGCCGATCGGCCGAGCAGCTTCTGGCGGCGACGCTCGCCGAGCTCATCCCGGTCGATCAACAGCCGGTGGTCGAAGCGCTCATCGCCCAAGCTCGCGCCGGCAGCTTGGGCCTCAAGGCAGAGATGCGCAATGACCGACCCGACGGGACGAGCGTCTGGGTGCTGATCAACACGTTCGCCGTGCTCGACGCCGACGGGCGCAGCAGCGTGATCGTGCTCCACTACCAGGACATCACGGAACGGCGGCTCGCCGAGGAGCAGCTCGGGGCATCGGAACGACGGTTCCGCAGTCTCGTGCACAACATCTCAGAGACCGTCTCTCTGATGGACGCCGAAGGCCGCATCCTCATGACCACCGGCGACTTCAAGCCGATCATGGGCTACCCGTCGTCGTTCTGGGAGCAGCGCAGCGCTTTCGATCTGACACACCCCGACGACGCTCCGCGGATCCTCGATGGCATGGCGCGTGTTCTGGCCAATCCCGGGGTCGAGGTCACCGATGAGCTGCGGGCCCGGCACGCTGACGGGCATTGGGAGAGTCTGCAGATCACCGGCGTGAACCTGCTCGACGACCCTGACGTCGGCGGCCTCGTCGTCACGACGCGCAACATCACCGAGATGAAGCAGGCGCAGCAGGTTGCCGCCGGGCAGTCACGCGTGCTCGAGCTGATCGCGCGCGGCGAGTCCCTGCACGAGACGCTCGCCGCGGTCTGCACGATGGTGCAGGAAAACGCCGACGACGCCACGCCAGCGATCCTCTTCGTCGAAGACGATCGGCTGATCGTTCGGGCAGGAGGGTTGCCGCAGAACCTCGTCGACGCAGTGGCTCTCGACGAGGACTGGCGTCAGAACACCACCTGCGGACGTGCCATCTCGACCGGCCATGCGGTGTTCGTCGACGACGTGACGACCGATCCTTTCGTCGCGAAGAATCGGAGCCTCCTGACCGAGGCTGGCTTCCGAAGCATTTGGGCCTATCCGGTGATCGACTCCTCAACTGAGCGGATCCTCGGGTCATTCGTCACGTTGTCGACCGAGCGCCGACGGCCGAGCCTCCACGAGCAGCGCGTCACCGACATCGCCACACGGTTGGTGGCGATCGCCGTAGAGCGTGACTCGGCACAGGCCAACATGGCGCATCAGGCCACGCATGACAGCCTCACCGGCCTGCCCAACCGGACGCTCCTCCTCGACCGACTGGAGCAGGCGGTCAAGCGGGGCACCCGACTGAACCGGCCCGTGGCAGCCATGTTCCTCGACGTCGATCGATTCAAAGTCATCAACGACAGCCTCGGACACACGGTCGGCGACGCGTTGCTCGTGTCCTTCGCCCACCGTCTTGCCGCCGCCGTGCGGCCCGAGGACACAGTCGCCCGCTTCGGCGGTGACGAGTTCGTCGTGCTCTGCGAGGACGTGTACGACGAGGCTGCGGTCCGTGCCGTCGCCAAACGGGTGACTGTTGCCCTGGACGAGCCGTTCCCGGTGGTGAGCGGTGGCGAGGTGTTCCTCACCGCCAGCATCGGCCTGGCGATCGCCGACGATCGCCCCCGGACCGCCGAATCGCTTCTCCGCGACGCCGACGCTGCGATGTATCGCGCCAAGGAAAAGGGCCGGGACCGGCTCGAAGTGTTCGATGCAGACATGCGAGCGGCGTCGCTGCTCCGCCTGTCCCTCGAGAACGACCTCCGC
>JBBSGQ010000192.1:0-7143 GCA_038253965.1 Acidimicrobiales bacterium
CCAGCTTGAGCGTCGGGAACTGAACGAGATTGCCGCTGAACAGCCAGTCGCTCATCGAAGCCATCGCGTTGTTGAAGCTGAGCGTGGCGGCCACCGCCGGCGGCGCATCGCCTGACGTTGCGGGCATGCGCGACGACGACCCGATGTGCATGCAGATCACGGTGCCTGTGTCCTCGCAGGTTGCGAGGAACGGGTCCCACTCGCCGGAGTGGATCGAAGGGAGTCCGAGATGCGGCGGGATCTCACTGAAGCAGACCGCACGTACGCCGCGCTCGGCGTTGCGGCGTACCTCTGCCGCCGCCAACTCGGCATCCCACAGCGGGATGATGGTCAGCGGTATCAGCTTGCCGCTCGAATCGCCGCACCACTCCTCGACCATCCAGTCGTTGTAGGCGCGGATGCAGGCCAGGCCGAGGTCATGGTCCTTGGCCTCGGTGAACGTCTGACCGCAGAAGCGGGGAAACGTCGGGAAGCAGAGTGAGGCGTCGACCCAGTTCACATCGTTGTCGTCGACCCGCGCCTTGGGCTCGTAACACCCGGGACGCATCTCGTCGTAGGTGATGGGTGACATCGACATGTCATCCCGGTCGAAGCCGACAGCCGCGACATGGCGCTTGTGGATGTACACGAGGTCCTCGAACAACCAGCAGTCGGCCTGCGGACCGTCGGGCTCGAAGGTCTGCTCGTACTGGCCACCACCGATGTGACGCATCGTCCCGATGCCTCGACGTTCCACTCTCGGGCCGCGCTCTCGATACGCGGTCGGAAGCCAGCGTTGCCAGACGTGCGCCGGCTCGACTACGTGGTCATCGACGCTGATGATCCTGGGCAGCTCGGACATCGGGCGGGCGCTCCTGACAATCTGACGGACCGTCAGAGCATACTCCTGACACCCCGTCAGGTCAGTGGCCGAGACGCGGTCTCCTTGGCCCTCGCATGATCAGGCGGTGGTCAACACGAGTCGGACGCCACCATTTCGTTCCGGTGGGATCTCGAGCCTTCCGTCGCCCGTCGGAACGGTCTCGCGGACGACTGCCGGGTCGGGCACCGTGAAGGCCACGTGGTGCAGCCGACCCGACCGGTCGCCCAGCCATGCGGACTCCAGGCTCCCGGGAGTCGGCTGAAGCAGCCGCAGGCGGCCGGGACCCGGCCACGCCAGGTCTACTGCGGCGCCAGCAGGCGCCACCGATGACGGGGTCAATGAGTCAGTCGCGCGACCTCCGAGCAGACCCTCGAACAACCCGACAGCTGCATCCAGATCGGCCACCAGGTGGATCAGGTGGGTGAGGGTTGCCGGTGAACCGGCGCGGGCCACCGGCAGCTCGGGCGGCGGAGGCGACTCCCAGCCGTGGTCGGCCTGCGCCAGCTGCACGACGATCCCGAAGGCCTGCTTGGGATGAAGGAACGCCTCTTGCCATCCGGGATCGCTGCGATCGATCCCGACCGGTTCCATCCCGATGGACCTGGCACCTTCGATCGCCGCGTCGAGGTCCGAGAGTTTGAACGTGAGGTGGTGGGGACCGGGTCCATTGCGGTCGAGGAACCTTCGCAGGAAGTCGTTGCGTCCGACGTCGAACGGCTCCAACACCTCCAATCGAATGCCGCCGGCAAAACGCACCTGGGCCGGTGCGAACCCGAACCCCGGGCCGCCCGCCACCCACGCAGCGCCGAGCTCACCGATGTAGCGCGGCCAGACGTCGCTTTGACGTTCGGCGGCGATCGCGATGTGATCGAGATCGATGGAACCGGGTTCGCGGGAGCTCGGTCGGGAGTTGCGCATGTCACCGATCATGCCTGAGATCCACCGCCGCACGAACGCTAGGCGCGGCTCACGTCGGGCCGGGAAGGAACGTGAGGGGGGCAAAGCCGGAGCGGTCGTAGTTCTCGGCTGATGCGACCATGAGGACGCAGCGGCCCGGTTCGCTGCCGCAGTCCACCCGGCCACCGCGTCCTAGCGCGATCGAGCGCGAGAGAGGGAATGAGCTTCGGACCTTGCCGCGATGGACCGTCACCTCGGCCCGATGTGCGAGATCACATGCCGCCACCCCGCGACGGCGCTCGTCGGCCTCGGTAGCGCACTGGGCGATGACCGCACTCCCCGCGCCGGCCAGGCGCGAGGCCCGTACTTGGACCGATGCGCCGTCCCGCAACCCGCTGAACGGAGCGACCGAGACGGGGAGACGACGGGAATGCCGGCCGTCGCCGGGACCGTCGCGGTGCGTGGGACCGAGGCTGACCACCACCAAGGTCACCAGCGCGGCGACTGCGGCAAGAGTGATCAGCACGCCGGCCGCGAGCGCCAGGCCAGCGCCTTTGAGCACGTCGCGCAGCCCCGGACGTCGAGGATGGGCGGAGTCATCCCACACACCGTCGGCGCCGGGCGCCAGGGTTTCCGTTGTTTGCCGATCGTTGGCCCTGGAGCGACCAAATCTCTTCAAAGAACGCAGCCGATCGCCATTGCGCCAGCGTCGCGCGCAACCGGGTGACCCGCTGTCACCCGGGCTCCTGACGAAGCGTCAGATATCCTTCGACCTCATGGCGATCGACCTCCCGGCGCTCGTCGACCCGGTGCACACCGCGGTCGTCACGTCAGAGGTGCAGAACAGCGTGGTCGGGGAGCGGTCGGCGCTGCCGGCTCTGGCCGCGGCCGCCCGGCCGATGATCCCCAATGTCGCGCGGCTCTGTGTCGTCGCTCGCCAGCATGGGGTGCAAGTCGTCCACTGCACAGCGGCCCGGCGGGCTGACGGGAAGGGGTCCAACAGCAATGCCCGCCTTTTCCTCGGTGTACGCAGGTCCCCGGTGACGATGCTGCCGGGCAGCATCGAAGCGGCGGTGGTCCCCGAGCTGGGTCCCGAAGAATGCGATGTCGTGCTCTCGCGCCTTCACGGCCTCAACCCGATGTCCGGCACCGACCTGGACCCGGTGCTGCGCAACCTCGGGATCACCACCATCGTCGCCGCCGGTGTCTCGGTGAACATCGCGGTGACGAATCTCGTGATGGACGCGGTGAACCTCGGCTATCAGGTGGTCGTCCCGCGCGACGCTGTGGCCGGCATCCCGGTCGATTACTCCGACGCCGTGATCGACAACACGCTCACCTTCCTGGCCACCATCACCTCGACCGATGAGGTCCTGGCGGCGTGGAAGAACCTCTGATGTCCGACGAGCGGGACCTGCGTGGCGATCTGCGATGGGGCACGACACCAAGCCTGTTGGCCTCCGCGATCGGACGGTTCGGTGACGACGAAGCGTTGGTGGACGGCGACACACGCCTCACCTGGACCGAGCTCGGTGCACGGGTGGACCGGGCGGCGCAGGCGTTCCTCGCCACCGGTATCGAGCGAGGCGACCGGGTTGCGATCTGGGCGCCCAACTGCTGGGAGTGGGTCGTCGCGCTGCTCGGTCTGCAGTCCGCCGGCGCGGCAGTCGTCCCCCTCAACACCCGGTACAAGGGCGCAGAAGCCGGCTACATCCTCCGCACCAGCAGGGCCCGTGTCCTGGTGACGGTGAACGGCTTCCTCGGCAACTCCTATGTCGACCTGCTGGTCCAGGAGGACCTGCCCGACCTCGAGCGCACAGTCGTGCTGCGCACGGACGACGCACCGGCTGGCGAGTCGGCGCCGATCACCTCGTGGGACGACTTCTCGGCCTCCGGCGACTCGGTCGGCGCCCTCCGGGTGCAGGAGCGCCGGCGGGAGTTGTCAGCTGACGATGTCGCCGATCTGCTGTTCACCTCGGGAACCACCGGCCACCCGAAGGGTGTTCTGCAATCACACGGTCAGACGATCCGAGCGTTCACGTCCTGGGCCGACGTGGTAGGTCTTCGCCGCGGCGATCGTTACCTCATCGTCAACCCGTTCTTCCACGCGTTCGGCTACAAGGCCGGGATCGTCGCCTGCATGATCACCGGCGCGGTGATGCTTCCGCTTCCCGTGTTCGACGTACCCGGCGTGCTGCGGGCGATCGGTGCCGAGCGCATCTCGATGCTGCCGGGGCCGCCGACGCTGTACCAGACGATCCTCAACCATCCAGACCGGTCGAGCGTCGACACCTCGTCGCTGCGGTTGGCCGTCACCGGTGCGGCCGCGGTGCCGGTCAACCTGGTCGAGCGGATGCGGTCCGAGCTCGGCTTCTCCACAGTCATCACCGGTTACGGGCTCACCGAAGCCTGTGGCATCGCCACGATGTGCCGTCACGACGACGATGCCGAGACGATCTCGACCACATCGGGTCGCGCTATCCCGGGTGTCGAGGTGCGGATCGTGGACGATGCCGGTGACGAGTTGGCCCCAGGTCTTCCAGGCGAGATCGTCGTCAGTGGCTTCAACGTGATGTCTGGATACTTCGAGGACCCCCAGCAGACAGCGATGGCGATCGACGCCGATGGGTGGTTGCACACCGGCGACATCGGCGTGATGGACGACAGGGGATACGTCCGCATCACGGACCGCAAGAAGGACATGTTCATCGTCGGCGGGTTCAACGCGTACCCGGCGGAGATCGAGAACCTCCTCAGCCGCCACCCTGCGGTGGCTCAAGCCGCAGTGGTGGGTGTGCCCGACGAGCGGATGGGCGAGGTCGGCATGGCGTTCGTCGTGCCTGCCACCGGCGTCGATCCAGTCACCGAACAGGACCTGATCGAGTGGGCCCGCGACGCGATGGCCAACTTCAAGGTGCCGCGCCACGTCCGGTTCGTCGACACGCTTCCCCTCAACGCGAGCGGCAAGGTGCTGAAGTACGAGCTGCGGGACCGCGCGCTCGCCCGACAAGGAGGTCAGTCGTGACGTTCTCCTACGTGAACAAGGTCGTGACGTACGACCACTTCAACCAGATGAGCTTGGGGCTGTTGCTCATCCGTGTGGTCCTGGGGCTCACCCTGGCCGCCCATGGCTACAACAAGTTCTTCGGTGGAGGTCGTATCCCGGGAACCGCCCGATGGTTCGACAGCATGGGCATGAGACCGAACGGCCGCGTCCACGCGCTTCTGGCCGCATCGAGCGAGATGGGTGGCGGGCTCCTGTTCGCCGCAGGCCTGGTCACCCCGTTGGCGGCGGCGGCGATCGTCGGTCTGATGGTGGTGGCGGCGTGGACGGTCCATCGGGCCAACGGGTTCTTCATCGTGAAGAACGGCTGGGAGTACAACCTCATCCTGGCGACAGCGGCCGTTGCGGTGGCGGTGATCGGACCAGGCCGATATTCACTCGATTGGAAGCTCGGGCTCGACTTCACGTTCCGCCCAGGCCTCGACCTCGCGTTGTCGGCAGGGCTCGGCATCGTTGCCGGGGTCGGGTTGCTCGCGGCGTGCTACCGACCTCCGGCGCCCGCCGCGTCGGATACCTGACCGCAGGTGGCCACCGACGAGGAGGGCTCCGAGGAGCTTCGGGCGGCCGACGGGCGAGTGCCGGGTCGGCGAGGACGCGCTACGCGCCACCGATTGCTCGACTGCACGGCCCAGATGCTGCGGGCCACCTCGTATCGCGACCTCAAGGTCGTTGACATCGCGCGTGAGGCCGGAACGTCGCCCGGCACCTTCTACCAGTACTTCGCTGACGTGGAGTCGGCGATCCTCGCGCTGGCTGACGACATGGTGGGGCAGGGACACCGCTTCGTGGAGATCGTCGAGTCGACCTCATGGCGAGGCCGCGCCGGATACGCCAGCGCACTGGCCCTGGCCGACGAGTTCATCGGCTTCTGGGACGAGCATCAGGCGGTTCTTCGGGTGGTCGACCTCGCCATCGATGAGGGCGACGGCCGGTTCGCCAACGTGCGCACCAGGCTGCTGAACGAGGTGAACAACGCCCTGGCCGCGGTGATCGCCGATCACAAGAAGCAGGGTCGCCATCCGCCGGAGGTCGATCCGATGGCGACCGCAGGGGTCCTCGTGGCGATGCTCGCTCACGTGTCGTCGCACCACTTCGGCTTCGAGTTCTGGGGTGTGCGCACCGGCGATCTGCGCACGACGATGGCTCGCATCCTGTACTGGTCGGTCACCGGTCAGAAGCCACCTACGACATAGCTCGGTGCGCCAGCGCCGCTCAGAGCGGTTTGAGCGCACCGACCCCACCTCGTCAGGCCGCCTGCGCCCACCGCTCGCCGTCGCGCCGGGCGCCGGAGCTCGGTGCCCGCCGACGGGCGATCTGACACTGTGTCGCTCAAGGCTCGTTTACTTGCGTTGACTGGCGGTGAACCGTTCGCCGCTGCGCTCAAACTGCTCGAGCCCGGCCGGTGCAAGGTCGGGCGCCACGGTGGCGAACCCGTTCCATGAGACCATGCCATGCGACGGTACGCCGCCATCCCTGACATCTCCTGTCAGGATGCTCGGTGGGCTGCAAGCGAGCACCCAGCGATGGGCGTTGGATGGGACGCGACCGGTAGCATCCGCCGGTCATGACGGCGAGCCCGGCGACGTGCAGACTTCGACCACTGTCCGCCGCGCACGTGGTGAACCGGCTGCGTGATCTGTCGCCCCGCGAGCGGCTCCTCGCCCTGGTGTTCGTGGCGGCTCTTTTGTTCGCCCCCGTGTCGTCGGCGGTCCGCTTGCACGACACCTGGCTTCCCGCCGGTGACAACGCGCTGATCGAGCTTCGAGCCCGAGACGTCGCCACGGCGCGGACGCCGCTCGTCGGCCAACCGTCGACCTCGGGCCGGTACGGCAAGGACCGGCGCAACGCCAACCACCCCGGGCCGATCGAGTTCTTCCTGCTCGCACCGGCCGTGCGGGTGTTCGGCGGATCAGCCGGGATGCTGGCGACGGCGGCGGCGATCACCGGGACAGCGGTATTTATCTCGGCGTGGGCCGTCTTCCGCCAGTTGGGCCGTCGAGCCGGTCTGGCGGCCGGCGTCGCGCTCGCCGCCGTGATGTGGACCGCCGGAGGTGCGGCGATGGTCAACCCCATCAGCTCGTCCATCGCCGGCTTCCCGTTGCTGTGCTCCGCCGTCCTTGTGTGGTGCCTGCTCTGTGGCGACGTGCGCGTGTTCCCGCTGGCATGTGCAACGATGTCGTTCACCGCCCAACAGCACCTTTCGGTGTTGCCGTCCGCCGCAGTGCTGTCGGTGGTGGGAGCGGTCGGCCGCCCCCTGTCGCTCAGTCCGCGCGGCGTGTGGGGGGGGGGGGGGCGCGACCGCGAGGTCAGGGGGAGGCTC
>JBBSGQ010000193.1:0-7133 GCA_038253965.1 Acidimicrobiales bacterium
GCGCCATTCCCGCGAGCCACGAATCGGTGAGACCCATGCGGCTCACGTCGAGCGCGATGCCCACCGCGTCGATGCGCACCAGCAGCCGTCGATACTCGTCCCACAGCTCGCGTGCCGTCTTCATGAGCGCCCTCCCATCACGCCGGTCGCCCGGCTGGTGGCAGCCGCCCACGGCGCCGGCGCCATAGCGGTCATAGACGCCAGCCAGTACGTCCCGCACCTGCCCACCGACGTGGCTGCCTGGGGCGCCGACTTCGTGGCGTTCACCGGGCACAAGATGTGCGGGCCCACTGGCATCGGCGTCCTCTGGGGCAGCGAGACCATCCTCGACGCGACCCCGCCGTTCCTCACCGGCGGCGAGATGATCCTGAACGTCACGAAGGAAGGGTTCACCGTCAACGAGTTGCCGTGGAAGTTCGAGGCCGGCACTCCCCCGATCGCCGAGGCTGTCGGCCTCGGCCGGGCCGTGGACTACCTGAGCGGGTTCGGCATGGAAGCGGTGCGGGAGCACGAAGTCGCTCTGACCGCTTACGCGCTGCGAACGCTCACCAGCCGCTTCGGCGACGACCTCGTCATCTACGGCCCTTCTGAGCCCGCCGAGCGGGGTGGTGTGCTGTCCTTCACATTCCGCGACATCCACCCGCACGACCTGACCCAGGTCTTCGATCAGCACGGCGTATGCGTGCGAGCCGGCCATCACTGCGCCAAGCCGCTGATGAAGGTCCTCGGGGTCGGAGCCACCGCGCGGGCGTCGGTCTACCTGTACAACGATGAGCGCGACGTCGACGCGCTGGGTGATGCGCTCGACGCCGCTGCAACGTTCTTCGCCTTCTAACCAACCCACCGGTCCCACCGATTGCGAGCCAGACCCATGCCCGGCCTCGAAGACCTCTACCGAGAGATCATCCTCGATCACTATCGCAACCCCCGCAACCGTGGCGAGCTCGATGCTCCACCGGCCACGCGCGCCGAGGGGTTCAACCCGCTGTGCGGGGACGAGATAGTAGTGTACCTCGACGTCGAGGATGATCGCATCGCCGACATACGCATTGGTGGTCAGGGTTGCTCGATCAGTCAGTCGTCGGCCTCGATGATGTCGAACGCGGTCAAGGGGAGGACCGTGGCTGAGGCCCGGGCCATCACCCGGGCCTTCAAGGGGATGATGTCGATCCACGAATCGTCCCTCGACGGTGACACCGAACGTGACGAGTCGACCGATGGATCCGAGGCGGAGGACTTGAAGCTGGGTGATCTGGAAGCCTTGCGGGGCGTCGTCAAGTTCCCCGTTCGGATCAAGTGCGCAACGCTCAGCTGGAACACCTTGGTTGAAGGTCTCGCAGAAGCGACCAACTGACCAGCCTGGATCACTCTCCTCGCAGGAACGGCTCGACCCGATCCTTCGGTCGTCCGATGATCGCCCGGTCGCCCCGCACGAGCACCGGTCCCTGCATCAACCTGGGGTGCTGCAGGAGCAGGTCGATCACTGCGTCGGGCGTCATGTAGTCGGCGGCGTTGAGGCCGAGCTCGGTGAAGTGCCGGTCCTTGCGGACCAGGTCGCCGGTTGGATCTTCCAGCTTGTCGATGATCGCCTGCAGCTCGTCTCGGTTCGGTGGCGTCTTGAGGTACTGGACGACGTCCACGGCGGTCCCTGAGCTGACGGCGGTGTCCATGGCATGCCGGGACGTCGAGCAGTTCGGGTTGTGCAGGATTGTCACATCAGCCATGACGCCGATGGTACGACCCATCGAGTTCTTCGAAGCTCGGACCTCGTATAGCCGGGTCGGGGCTTCAAAGAACCCGGGAGGGTCAGCCCCCTTTACGGGGCGATGGGTAGCTGGGCGGGCGGTCGCGGGGCGGCGGGGTGTCGTACTTGAACACCGAGCCCTTGAGCTTGAAGGCGTCGTCAGGCCGGTTGGGCATCTTGCCTGGCAGATAACGCCGACCGCCGTTGGCGTACCGCACCACTCCGATGCCGTCCTTGCCCTGTTCGTCGGTCGCCTTCGTCTTGGCGTCCCACCAGATCTCGCTCATGTCGTCAACGGCGAGGTAGTCCGGTTTGCCCGGGAAGCCGATCTCGGGCGCGTCGAAAACCTTGCGATTGCCGTAGCTGACCTGCACAGCGGTGGGTCCACCGCCGCTCACCGGATACTTGAACATGCCGCCCCGGAACGTGTCGGGGGTGAGCTTCGGGCCGGCCATGTGCACGCCGAGCATGAACTGCTGGATGTTCTGGTAGATGAGAGGTGCGACGAGCTTGGCCGTCGGATCGGTTCCGAAGTACCACTTGTGCAGTCGCCAACCTTCCGCGTTCCGCTGGCCGGTGGGCACGGGAATGCTGGAGATACCGAAGGCGTGGCTCCACTGCCTCGGGTCGTAGAGCCGCCCCAGGACCGTGGTATCGGTCAAGACGGTCCCGGTGATGATCCACTCCGGGAAGTAGTTCTGCTCGGTGGCCGTCTTGGTGAGGTTGATCGGCATGATCGGGTCACCGAGGAAGATCACCGTGGTTGCCTTTTCAGCCTTCAGCTTGGCGATGATCGTACGGGCCTGCTCACCCAGCTTGTCGAGGATGAGCTGATATGTGAGTTGGGCGACGGCCTCGAATCCTCGCTTCTTGCCTTGTGCTGTGACCAACCGCTCGACGTCGCTGAAGACGGGCGGGTCCTGCTCGAAGTGGACGACGCCGAAGGTCCGTTCACGCGATCGGAACGCCGGGTCGCCAGCGTGGGACGCCTTGTGGTGGAGCAACCGGTTGACCACGTAGTCGCCGAGGTTCAGCAGGAACTGTTCGGGGGTCTGGAGCGGCCCCCACATATATGGTGCGTTGTCCTGAAAGACGGAGTCGGGAACTCCGAGGCCGCAGTTGATGCACAGGACGTGGCGGCTGGCCAACTCGTCGGCGTAGGAAGGAGATTGGCTCGGTCCACCCAGGGAGGCGAAGGCATGGAGCTCCTCGTCGACCTTCACGGCATCGGCGCGGGCGGACGTCTCGTCCACACCCGACCCCTTGAGGCGTTTGATGACGATCTTGCGACCCCACATGTTGAACGTGTGCTGAAACATGTCGAGGAACGCTTCTTCAGTCTTCGCGATCTTGGGCTGAGGATCGAGCTTCGCCTGGAGGACGGCTGCCAGGTCCAGGTCGGCGGGCTGGTAGAGCACGATGGTGATCGTCTTGGCGGTGACGCCTTGGAAGGTGGCGCCACCCTTGACGCCCTTCGGCGCGACAACGCACGGCGGGGCGTAGACCGAAGGCAACTTGATCCGGCCCGTCTTCGTGTCACAGTTCGCGCCGAAGTGCTCCTTGCTCAGCGTGCCGTCCTGCTTCGCCTCCTGATAGGTGATCGGCAGGGTCGGGTCGCGTTCGGCGCCTCTTGCCGCGCCCGAGGCTCCGACTGCGGTGACGCTGCGCTGATCATGGCCGCTCGAGGCGATCGCGGCGACCAGAGCTATGGCGACGATGATCGCAGCAAGAGGGCCGAAGCGCCGAGCGAGACCAAGGCGAGGAACTGGCGTCACGGTTCTGGGCGTCATGAGGAGATACCTGCCAAGTCGGTTGTGATGAGGTGGAGCGGGCCGGGACAGGTTGGAGAGGTAGATCGGGCGGACACGATCATGGCCCGACGTCCGGCTCAGAGAGACCAGTGCCTCGCGGCCCCGACCGAGCGCCGGCCAACTCACCCCCGAGGTAGGAATCGACGACCTCTGAGTGGGCGAGCACGTGGGACGGCAGGCCTTCGGCGATGACCCTTCCCTGGTCAAGCGCGACCAAACGGTCCGATACCGCGGTGATCAGCGTCATGTCGTGTTCGATGACGACGATGCTGGCGCCGAGCGCGTCGCGTATGCGCAGAAGGAGAGGCCCGAGCGCCTCGGCCTCGCGTTGGGCGATGCCCGAGGAGGGTTCGTCCAGCAAGACGACTGTCGGCTCGTGGGCCAGCACGCAGGCCAGGTCGACTACGCGTCGCGAACCCGTGGAGAGCTCACCGATGAACTTCGTCCGGAACTGTTCGATTCCCATGAGCTCGATCAGCTCGTCGACTCTGTGCTGTGCCGCTGCTTCGCTGTCTTGAAACGCCGGCAGACGGAACATCGCGTTCAACGGGTCGCGCACGTCGAGCCAGCGCTCGAGCGCGACAAGCAGCGTCTCCTCGACTGTGAGCGACGGAAAGAGCTGGGAGTCCTGGAACGACCGACCGAGTCCGAGCGCGGCGCGCCGCTGGGGTGGTGTTGCGGTGACGTCGACGCCGCGCAGCACAACTGTGCCGTGATCGCCGGCGATGAAGCCCGAGACGAGATCGAGCACTGTCGTCTTCCCGGCGCCGTTGGGACCGATCAGGCCGAGCACCTCTCTATCGGCGACCGAGAACGTCACATCGTCGACAGCTCGGATGCCTCCGAATCGCACGGCCAGATGGTTGACTTTGAGGGTTGCTTGCTCAGCTACAGGCTGGGATGACCGGTCAGGGGATTGGGTGGCGTCGCGGCCCGCAGGTCGACGTGCGGGAGCGTCTCCAGCCAAGCTCTTCTCGGCACCCTCCAGGAAGACCGAGCGCAGGACGTCGGGCCGGTCGAGCAGTTCCTCGGTCTTGCCGTGGAAACGGATCGATCCCTTCTCCATGAAGTACGCGGTCTCCGCCAGGTTCAGCGCAAGGTTCACCGATTGCTCGACCACGATGACGGTCGTCCCCTCATCGCGGATCGCTCGTACGATGTCGACAAGTTGGTCCACGACCACCGGCGCCAACCCGAGTGACAGCTCGTCGATGATCAACAGCTTCGGCTGGGCCAGAAAGGCCATCGACAACGCAAGCATCTGCTGCTGCCCACCTGACAGGTTGGCCCCAGGGTGATCGAGTCGTTCAGCGAGGATGGGGAACCTCTCGAGCACCTGATCGGTGCGGGCGCGGGCGAGTCTGCGATCCCTGCGCAACAGCCAGCACGCAGCACGTAGGTTCTCCTCGACCGTGAGCGACGTGAACACGCCTTGGCCGCCCGGCACCTGCGCGATTCCCAGCGCGGCGATGTGGTCGGGCCTCGCGTTGGTGATGTCGTGTCCGTCGAACTGGACAGTCCCGTGAGTGACCCTGGCGATGCCCGATATCGCCTTCAGCAGGGTCGACTTGCCGGCGCCGTTCGTGCCCAGCAGCGCCACGATCTCGCCTTGTCTCACTGCGAAATCCACGCCGAACAGAACCGTGACGTCGCCGTAGCGCACGTCGAGTGCCTTCACTGTCACCAGCTCGGGGTCCCCCTGGTCTGATCCCGTCAGCTGGTTCGCATCCGGGGCGGTCACGGCGCAACCCCCTCGTGCTGGCCGACACCGACCGCCCCGTCCGATGGCCGATCGCCACGGCCGGGGATGTCGGGGGTGTCCCTCGTCAACGGCGCGATGATCTCCTGCGTCGCAGCTGTCTCATCCGCCGACAGGCTTGGTACGACGATCCCGCGTTGGCGGGCCAGCCGGCGCAGACCAGCGTCGCGAGCCCTGTACAGCAGGTTGCCGAGACCGCCGGGGAACACCATCAGGATGAACAGCACACCGATCGCCGAGGGCAGCAGCCGCCACTTGTCGGACAGGAACCAGGTTCCGCCATTGAGGTAGAGGGCGCCGATCACGGCGCCCGCAAGCGAGCCGAGCCCCCCGACCACCGCAGCGGTGAAGACACCGATGCTCTCGGTCGCGGTGAACGGCTCCTCGGTGAACGCCTGGTTGATGTGCACGAGCAGGCAGCCCGCGACTGCGGCCAAGAACCCCGAGAGGGCGAAGGCCATGAGCTTCGTGCGCAGGACGTTGACCCCGAACGCCTGCGCTGCGCGTTCGTTGTCCCTCAGCGCCACGAGCGCACGTCCCGATCGGCTGCGTCGCACCCCGCTCGCAGCCAGGAAGGCCAGCGCCAGCATTGCCAGGCAGAGGTAGTACATCGACTTCTGGGTTGTCAGGTCGAACGTCTTGAACAGCGCGGGACGCAGCAGGCGCTGCCGCGGGATCCACGTCATCTGTTTGCGATTGAGCAGGTACTCCGACGATGCGAGAGCAAAGGCCAGTGTGGTCACGGCGAGGAACAGACCTCGCACTCGCAACGCCGGGAGTCCCACCACGACTGCGACGACGGCGCCGGCCAGTCCTGCGACGAGCATGGCCAAGCTGAGGTCGGAGTGCCACTGGGAGGTAGCCAGCGCTCCCACCGCTCCGCCGACGCCTACGAAGGACATCTGCCCGAGCGAGACCTGCCCGGCCCAGCCCGTGAGTACCACCACCGACAAGGCGATGATGGCGAAGACTGCGACTGTTGCCGCCTTGAACTGCTGGCTCGGACTGAGGACGTTCGGCAGTACGACAGCGCCCGCCAGCAGGATCGCCGGCACCCCCCAGCTGAACGCGCGCACGATCGGCAGCCGGCGGAGAACTGGCGGGATCGGTCGAACTTCTTCGGCGGCCGACCAGGTGGCCACCTGGTCGGAGTCGGCGCGGCGGTTGCTCGAGCGCCTAACGATCAGCACGGCGAGGATCACCGCACCGAACACCACATACACGAAGCCGGGGCTGCTCGGATGGTTCCAGCGCACACCCTGCTCCAGCACTCCGAGAGCAACCGCCGAAGCGGTGATGGCGGGGAGGTTGTCGAGCCGCCCGAGGACCAACGCGGCTAGCGACACCACGAGTGACGCCAAGCTGAGTTGGGACGCGAGCGATACCCCGACAGCACCGGCCCGCAGGAAGACGCCGACGAAGGAGAGGCTCGAGGCGAGGATCCACACGAACGTGTGAACCCGCTTCACCGGTATGCCGAGCAGGCTCGCCCGATCGCCACTGTCGGCGCTCGCCCGCACGGCGATGCCGACGTCGGTCCGTCGGAGGAACAGGGCGAGCGCCACCATGAGGAGCGGCGCAACTATCAAGGCCAGCACCTCGTTGCCGCGGAAGATCTGCGAGCCGAGGGTGAACCGCAGATGGCCCGGCACGGTGATCGTCTGATCGGTGAGCGTGTCCCGATCCCACAGCCACCTGGGCAGCAAGAGACCGCCGACGATGAACAGCTGCGAGATGCCGATCGTGGCAACGGTCAGCAGCAGGCGGGGAGCGCGGAAGAAGCGCCTGATGACCAGGAACTCGACCGCGCCGCCGAGCA
>JBBSGQ010000194.1:0-7098 GCA_038253965.1 Acidimicrobiales bacterium
CCCGGGCGCACAGCGCCCAGCACGCGACGAGCAACGAGGCGCTCGTCGTCGGTCGTCCAGTCGCTGGCTGACACGTCCCACATGACCAACCGAGCCCCTTCGTCATCTGCGGCCCATCGCATGAACGGTGTGCGTTGGCCATGCGGAGGCCGGAAGAACGCGGGACACACGCCGAGGTGGCGTCGAATCGCATCCTGCGTTCGCTGCAGTTCGGGATACCAGGGATCGAGCCAGCGCCATTGGTCATGGTGATAGGAGTGGTTGGCGACGAGTTGGCCGTCACGGTAGAGCGCCTTCACCACCTCCGGGTGAGCATCGACAGCCTTGCCGACCACGAAGAAAGTGCCTTTGGTGTGGTACCTGTCGAGGATGGCGGCCACGGCAGGCGTGGCCGACAGATTAGGACCGTCGTCGAACGTGATCGCGACAAGGCCGCTGCGCCGGTCACCGTGGCGGACCCCACCGCCGAACCAGCCGGCAGCCGGGGTGCTGGCTCCGAGATAGGCGACGAAGCCGCCGAACCCGATGAACACCGTCGCAGCCACCAGAGCCGCGCGCCGCCTGCTGGTCCGGCCGGGGCCCTCCACGCTGAGATCCCGGCGGAGTGATGCGCCGAGCACGACCAACACGCCTGAGGCCACGAGCAGACCGGTTCTCGTGCCGAGCGCAGAGAGCACGGCAAGGCCGACGAGCCCTGCGAGCCTGGCCCACATCGAGCGCGAGTCGTTGCTCGTCGCGGGCGTCGCCAGACCGGCACCCACCCCGAACATCGCTGCCAGCACGAGCGCGCTGCGGGGATCGGGCCGTTGCGGAACGAGCCAGAGGGTGGCCCCGGCAACCACGACCCCGAGACCCGCCAGCGTGGGGCCTCGCCCAGCCCGTCGGGCCAACGCTGCGGTCAGCGCCGTGGCCACCAGACAGGCGAATAGCAAGAAGGTCTGATCGGTCCGCTCGTCTCGAGCGAAGGCGAGAGCGAGTGCCGTTCCGGCCAACGAGCTGGATGGAGCGACACGCGCAGCCCATCTCCGACCGGAAGCCTCCCCACACACCAGTTCACCAGTGCGCGCTCGGCCGCGGCCATCCATGTCGCGCCTACAGTCGCCTGACGCGATGGAACTGAACGCCGCCAAGCGCGCCACAGGCTTGCAACCGGCTCACCCGACCCGGGCTGGAACGCTCGTCCTCTCCCTGATCGTGGTGGCTTGGGTGCTCACCCTCACGAGGTACCTCTGCCACCGCGTGCTGCTGTCGTTCGACACCGTGAACAACTATGCCCACGTCTGGTACGTCGCCGACCGGATCTGGGCTCACGGTCAACTGCCGTTGCGGATGCCCGTACTCGGGCACGGCGAGGCCTTCGCGTTTCCGTACGGGTTCCTGCCATGGGCGACGGCTGCACTGGTCCGGCCGCTGCTCGGCGACTGGACGGTGACGCTGTGGCTGGCGGTGGGGGCAGTGGGCATGGTCATCGCTACGTTCACGGCGTTCCCGGAGCTGCGTCGCGGATGGTGGGCGGCTGCGGTGCTGCTCAACCCCGGCGTGATCCAAGCCGGGCTCTTCGGTCAGTTGAGCTTTGCATGGGCCGCGACCCTGCTGCTGTTCGGCATCGCCGCCTGGCGTCGCGAGGCCACTGTCGCTGCCGTGCTCCTCGTCGGCCTCGCGCAGGCGACCCACCCGGCGGTGGTGCTGCCCCTCGCCGCGCTCCTGGTGTTGGGCTGGTTGCCGTTCGAACCGCGTCGCCGCAGACTCCTGGGCTGCTTCACGCTGGCCGTGCTCCTCGCCGCTCCGGCGATCATCCTCACGCTCACCTCCCCGGTTTTCGGCGACGCCTCGACGCGAGACATTGCTGTCAACTTCGTGTCGACGCTCGCCAGCCGCGCCACGGTCGTCGTCATGCCGTTGTTGTTCGCTGTGGCGGCGCGACATCTCCGTTGGAGTCTCGCAGGCGTCACCGCCCTGGGAATCGCCGTGCTGATGAACGTCGCCCTGCAGGCTCCGATGCGTGTCGCGTACGGGTGGAGCTCCTTGAGTCGACACGACCAGGCGGACTCCATGCACAGGTTTCTCGGCTCGTCGTCGTTCGAGCGCGGCCGGACCTATCGGGTGCTACGGGACGGCGACGCCAAGCTGGGCATGTACCGCCTACTCCAAGCGGGAGGGCACATCGACTCCGAGTTCTTCCCGGAGGGCATGGCCATCAGGAGCTTCACCCGCCCGGCCGACTACCAAGCGCTGTTGTGCGATCGCAAGGTCGACTTCGTGCTCGACTTCGCCAGCTACGACGTCGCCCGACACACGAACGAGCACCACCTGCTACGCGACCTCGACCGTCACGCACTTGGCCCCGTGAGAGTCCGACTGACCGTCACCTCAACCGACCTTGACGTGTTCGCCGTCGATCGAGCTGGCTGTCAACGCCGCCGTTGATGCCACCGGCAGACCTCGGGGCCGGAACACGAACCTATCGAGAACCAGGAACTGGATCACCCACAGCGCACCCCACGCGGCGATGTTCACCCCCTCCACCGCACCGGTGCGTACCAGCCTGGTCAGATGGTGCTGGGTAGCCATGACCGCCACCGTGTGGACAGCCACCGTCGACAAGCCGAGCCCAGTGAGGTTCATCGTTGCGAACGACACGATCTGGACTGCCGTCGGCCCGTTGCTCCTGCCTTCCCAGGCCCAGCGCCGATTGAGCTCGAAGGACAGGGCGATCCCGGCGAGTGTGGCCACCACGTTCGACCACCCGGCTGCTGCGTCGACCACGCCGACGAGAACGCCCAGAACGCTCAGCACCACGATCGACGTGACGATGGAAACCGCCGCGTAACGGCTCAGGCGACGAATGAGGTCGAACCTCGTGCTCAAGCTCTGCCGTAACCGACGCGCCCCGGACACGACGACAGTGAACACCCTCGGAGCCTCGGAGCAGCGCTCTTGGAGCGCGTCCGGCGGTTGAGGCCCGTTCACGAGTCGTGCCGTTCGTCGTCCGCTGCGAACGCGACGCGCGCCGCGCTCGCACCGGTCAGCGCTCCGGCCCAGAACTCGTAGGTGCCTTCCTCGCGCAGTTCGTGTGCCGCTTGGACCAGGGCGCCGAGCGCTGCGTAGGCGAACGCACTTCCCACTGAGATCCGACGAACTCCGACAGCAGCAAGCGCTGAGACCGACGGACTGCCCGGCAGCGCGAGGAAGTTGACAGGTCGGCCGACCGCGGCAACTAGCTCCCGGACATCTTTCAGGCGGGTCACCCCTGGCGCATAGAGGACATCCGCTCCCGCTTCCTCATAGGCCTGCAGGCGGCCGATCGTGTCGGCAAGGTCGCGCCGGCCGTGCAGGTAGTTCTCGGCTCGAGCGGTGATGACGAAGCGAGCAGCGCCACCATGGGCTGATCGCGCTGCGGCCGCTACTCGCTGCACGGCGATATCGAGGTCGTATATCGGGGCATCCGGTTGGCCGGTGTAATCCTCGACCGAACATCCGGCCAGGCCGGTCCCGATCGCCATCACCACCGTCTCGGCGACCCCCGCAGGATCGTCGGAGAACCCGTTCTCCAGATCGGCTGACACCGGGAGATCCGTCGCTCCGACGATCGACTGGGCGTGGGCGAGTGCCTCGTCACGGGTGACCGATCCGTCGAGCCGCCCGAGCGATGCGGCGAAACCGCCGCTCGTCGTCGCCAGCGCGTCGAACCCGAGGGAGGCCAGCAGCTTCGCCGATCCCACGTCCCACGGATTCGGCAACAGCAACGGGGTCGCCGCTTCATGCAGCGCGAGGAACCGCTCGGCCTTGACCTGCTGGACGTCCACATGCCGAAGGTAGCCCGGGACTCGGCTTCGAACCCCGGACACGGTGGTCCTTCGGCGGGCAGAACGCTTCCGCCAACGGCGGGGCGGGCGGATACCTACGCCCGTCGGCTGCGGCTCTGGGGAGGAGCGACGCTTCTCAGTCCTCTTCGTCACCCACAACGACCAGGTGCCGACGGTGCTCCTGCGGGCCGGCAGAGTTCTCGGCGCGAAGGGCTTGCTGCTCTGGATGGACGTCGTCCTTCCTGCCTCCCTGCCTGCCATCGTCGGTGGGTTGAAGCAGGGCTGGGCGTTCTCGTGGCGGAGCCTCATGGCTGGGGAGCTCATCGGCGCTGCGGTGGGCAAGAGCCCGCCATCGGCGGTTACCTGGACAACCAGCGCACCCTTGGCGACTACCCAGGGCTGTACGCCACGATGATCCTGATCTTGGTCATCGGTCTCATCGTTGACGCAAGCTTCGGTGCCGCAGAGAAGTCGATACGGCGCCGCCGAGGCCTGCTCGAAGCGGGCCGATGACCGGCGGGCGACCGCCACGACATCCTTGGTGAGCGGGACGGGTGGTTCGATGGAGGAACCGGTTCAACCGGTAGGTCGTGTGTACGCTTCTTTGTGTCCTTGTGCCGAAGGAGCTACTAGGGAATGTCTGACCCACCCGAGGGCCTTTGATCCGATATGTGCCCAGTCCCTGCCCCTACATGCGCAGACCGCAAACCGTTCCCGACCTTTCGTCGGTGAACGTCGCCTGCTCGCCGCGCGGGTGACCGGCATCGCCGGCCTCGGAGCGTACAACTGGTGGATAGCTGCGCCGTTCGTGCCCGGCATGCTTCGATCACCCGACGGGTTCTTCAGCGATCTCTCCGCCGACGGCCAACCTCACGCTGCGATGCTGCATAGAGTCGACACGATCGCCGGCCTGCTGCTTCTCGCCGCGCTCCTGCTCCGGGGACCACACGACGGTTTGGCGCACCGACCGGAGTGGCCGTGGCTCGTGACGTTCGCAGTCGTTGCGGCGCTCGGTGGCATGTTCCCTTACGCCTGTTCACCCGGGTACGACGCGGCGTGCCGGCGTCTGCAATGGGGTCTCGCCCTTCCCCTGCACCACTACCTCCACATGTTGTCCGGCATCACCGAGTTCTTCACCGCCACCATGGCGATCGTGCTCGCGCGTCTCGCCGACCCGGAGGGCCGCACGCTGCCCGGACGGATCGGCCACGCGTTGGTGCCCGTGCTGCTCATCGCGTACCCGCTTCTCGGCTTCGCCTACTTCCGGGATCGGATCGGCGGCTTGATCGAGCCGCTCTTCTTCCTCATGTTCTCAGCGATCCTGGCTGCTGAGCTCTCCGGCCCGGGCACACGGTCAGCGAGCGCCGCTCTCGCTGACCCGAACCCGATGCCGGAGACTGGTCCGCCCGCCGAACTCGGACTGCCCTGAGTCCGCGCAGCACTCGGACCACCGTCGGCGCCCTTCGATCACCGTGCTCGACGCACGGGTTCCAGCGCGGTGACGTAATCGACGAGGCGCGCCGCAAGCTCGAAACCGAGCTCCGGATCGGAGAGATCGGGATCGGGCCACACCTCCGATACGCGACGCCAACCATCTGCACGTCCGAGGAACTCACCGATGGTCGCCTCACCGCCGAGCACTTTGCGCCACTGCTCCTCGTGCAGGTCGAGATGGGCGATCACCGCGTCGTTTTCGGCCCGACGCTGGTGCTCGGTGTGGAAGCCGATCTCCAGACCCAGAACGGTCCCATGCTCGACGGAGCTCGGCCCGATCACCTGGGCCTCGTAGTGCTCGCGCGGTGGCGCGGGGGGTCCGAACCAAGCCTTGATGCCATACCGGCGCGCACGACAGCGAAGCTCCCCGAGCTCGGAGGCGACCAGTCCACGGAGCGCGTCGGCAACTTCCTCGAACAGTCCGAGCTCCACGACGCTGAAGCGTGCTCGCGTTCAACGCCGGGGACCAATCCGATCCATGGATGGTCTCCCGTGCCTGGCTGCGACCAATCTCAGGCCTCGTGCCAGACGTACTTCTCGATGACCCTCTCCGACAGCCAACGTCGAGCACACCAAGGAGCACGTCGATGCGCAAGTCATCCGAGATCAATGCGGCGGCCGCGGTGGTCGTGGCCATTGCGCTCACCCTGCTGGTCAGTTGCGGGAGCTCGAAGAAATCCTCGTCCACGGGCACCAAGGCGAGCCCACCCTCGACTACCGGCTCGGCTTCGAAGCCGGCATCTTCGCCAGCCCTCGTCACCGCCAAGAAGACCGACAAGCTCGGCACCGTGTTGGCCGACAAGGCGGGGATGACCCTGTACACCCTCACCAAGGACGGCAAGGCTGTCGACTGCACAGGTCCCTGCCTCCAGGCCTGGCCGCCGCTCGTTGCGCCTGCGGGGGTGTCCACGCCCAAGGGCGCCCCTGGCATCTCCGGGCTGAGCATCGCAAAGGGATCCGGCGGTACCTCGTTGGTTGCGGCTGGTGGACTGCCCCTCTACCACTTCATCAAGGACAAGGACAGCGAGGACGCGTACGGGGAAGGCATCGCGAGCTTCGGTGGTGTGTGGCACGTGTCCAAGACGAGCGCCACCCCGACGCCGTTGGCCGAGGACAAGAGCTCCGAGACGACCACCCCGACCTCTGAGGGGAGCACATCGTCTTCGGGGTACTGAGGCGATCGCTCACATCGTGCTAGCGGCGTCCGCTGTGCTTGTTGAACACGTCAGGACCGAATGGCACCAGGCCGGGTGCTGCGGCGAACCCAAGGTGGCCTATGCCATCGGTCCACCCGCGAGTCAAACCGAGCAGGTCTTCATAGCTCCGGAGAGCGGAGTAGTGGTTGTAGGCCCCAGTGGAGTTGACGCTGCCCGGCTTGATCCAGCGCTTGTTGAACAGCACAGCTCCGGTCCTGCCGCCGCCTGGCGCGTTGTTGAGCGTCTGCCCCGGCGAGCCGGGTGGCCGGGTTCGCGCTCACGTCCTCCGGCCGACTGCTGCCCAGGCCCCGCCCACCTGGCGGCTGCTCTACGGACGCATCGTGCCCTGCTCCGCTCACGTGGTGCGCCGTGCCGTCACGGCGGCGGCTGGAGACGCAACGTCAGACCGGTGGCGGCTTCTTCCAGGCGTTCCAGTACGTGATCTCGCGGACCGGACGCCGCTTGGCCTCGCCCCAGTTCCCTGTCGGGTGACCGACTGGGATCATCGCCCACGTGTTGACGTCAGCGGGGATCTCGAGCACTCCTCGGACATCGTCTTCCTCCAGTCGGTGCACAGTCGTCAGCGTGGTGCCGAGGCCGAG
>JBBSGQ010000195.1:0-7056 GCA_038253965.1 Acidimicrobiales bacterium
AATCATCTGGATTGCTCCCTCTTGGCCGCCTGGACCCGAGTCTGTCGTTTGCCCCGGTGTTTCCGTGACACTACCCGCCCGTAGCGAGCCAGACCAGGATTCGCTGCGCAGTCATCGGAGGCGGCCGTCGACCGTGTAGCGCTCTTCCTCGCTCAGGCGGCGTCGGCCCGACGTGAGGAAGCTTCCTCGAAGCTGCAAACCCGGACTCTGATTCATGTGCCAACCGGATCGGGTCCGCACGTCCACGGTGATCCAGTCGGGATTCGTGACGGGTTGGGGCGCGACGACCAGTCGGTAGCCGGTTTCCAGATCGAGCCCCCCGGCGAGCTGGAACCTGAAGACGCGGGTGGTTCGCGGCGGGATGGCCAAGTCCAAGGAGTAGACCCCCAAGCCTGCTTCCTCATCGGGTTGCATGCCGATCGGACGGCCATCGAGTGTTGCCAGATCGAGTCCGAGCGGGCTGTAGAGCGACAGCGTCATCAGATTGGTGCCAGATGGCGATTTGTAGGGGTTGCCGATGATGACGCTCGGCAACCCAGACTGAGGTGCGTCATTGCGCAGCTTTACCGTCAAGGCCGCACTGACCCGACTCGTGGACGGATCGATCGTTGCGCTGTATGACAGGTCTCGGTGAAGGAAGGTGTCGATCTTGTCGTTGCCACGGTTGCTTGTGACGACGCTCAGTACATCTCCGCCGTCGACGGTGGGGAGTGCGCCGTCAGCGCGGAGGCGGGTGAACAGTCGCTGCTCACTGGGCCGGATGGCGTGCAGCATGATCCGGCGCTGGGAGACCATCGGACCCAGCACCCGGGCCAGCTCACGCGGAGCCGGGAGGCTCCCCTTGGTCAGCTTGTCAAACGTGATCCGAGATGCCTCGACGAGAAGGTCCTTCCGATTCTTGCGGTCGCCGAAGCGAACGTACTGTTGCCGCAGCAGGGTGTCCGCGGCGTTTGCAGAGGTGAGCGGGGTGTCGAGTCCGGGGACAACGATCGGGCCGGTGAAGCGCAGGAGCGCAGCGAGGGCGAATGGGTCGACGCTGAGAACACCGTCAACCCTCCGTCCGCCGGACTGAGGGTAAAGCTGTTCGATCACATTTGCGTCGAAAGGGAAATGAGGAGAGAACGTCACGTCCTGGAAGTAGTCGGCCGGGCTGAATTCGCCGTAGCGACGGAGGTAGTCGGCGGGACCAGTGAGTCGACGCTTCCCGGGGGGGGCAGCGAGAAGAAGGTCGCTGATCGGACCAGACCGGGTAAGCCGGACCCTGCCGTTGCGAGCGGTCAGCTCGCCGTAGTTCCCGATGAAGCCGCCTGCGCCCCGAAGCTCAGCCGGTGTGATGAACGCAATGAAGTAGTGGCGGGTTCCGTCCGCTCCAAGCAGGCCCGGAGCTGCATCGACGACCGATGATGCCAACGCTGCTTCTGGCGTCGCGCGCGTGATCGCCTTCGCGAACTCGTCCAGCCGGCTCCGCAACGGCCCCATCAGCCAGCTCCGGTCTAGGTCCGCCAACTGGTGGTCGGCTTGGACGAGTGTCGCTGCGGAGTTGGCGAGTGGACCCTGGAGCTCGCGCAACCTCGCCACGTCGAACCGGCCAGTTCGGTACTTGAGTCGGTGATAGTCACCGACGGCAGCGGTGTTCTGGGCTGAGCGCACCACCTTGCGTCCTTCCTCGGTGACCAGGGCGACCGCCCTGGCCTGTTGGCCGACGAGAGGCACGACACGAGCAGGCGCGGCCCACCATGATCCGGTCAATGATGCGCTGCGTCGGAACGCGTTGGCCGCTTCGCTCAGCTTCCGCTGCGCCGTGCGTGCATCGCCGCTGCGGGCGGCTTGTAGGGCCGACCGGGCACGGGTAGCGCCCACCTCCAGGTCATGACGAGCCAAGATCATCGCCACACCAAATGCGGCAGTGGCCAGGAGCAGGATGCTGCTCGTAGCCCCCAGGATCCGGTGGGTGCGGCGGCGAATCCGCGACCGACAGAGATTGTGGGCCGAGATCAGCACCGGTAAGGGCGCGGCGACTCCGATGAGGCTGGAGGCTCCATGAAAGCCGATTGGGTCCTGACGGAAGAGCACCTGCATGGACAGCGCGGCGACCACGGCACCGACCAACCGCAGGCGAACGAACCGGTTTGTGACGGCCAGGCTGAGGACGAGGGCGAAGGCCGCTGGGATGAGCAACAGCCCGCTGGCCACGGCGCAGGCCACTGCGGCCAGTACCAGACCAGCCCAGCGACGGGCCTTGGAACCAGCCATGGTCACCAAGCCGGCCGCTGTGGCTGCGATCACAACGTCAGCCGAATGAAAACCAGTCGGCGCAGCGGAGACAGCGACCGCCCCGAGCGCTGCTGCGATGGCGAGCGCCACAATGGCGGCGGAGTCGTAACGAGTCAGTGCCGAGGGTCGGCGCCGTTTGCTCGCCGACGAGGATGGGGCCCTGAACGGCGGTGGGCGCATGGGAGCCCAGAAGGTAGCTTGCGGCCAAGGGCGGAGCAGTACGGGGACGGGACCGCAGGTTTGGCGATGAAGGTGTTCAGGTTCACTTCGAGCAACTGCTGGAGGCCCTGCCTCGCAGGCTTGAATCGCGGGCCGGCGAGCCGGAGCCACCCCCCTGATCCCGCCATTGACGGGATCTGCGCCGCAGGGTCGCTGTTCTCACGGAGCGAAGCCTGATCGTCGCCTCCAACACTCCACCGGCGAACTCACCGCATTGGGGATTCGCCCATCCCATCGGCGCCCCAACGCCAGAGCGTCACCGTCGGATCGGTCAGCTCGACCAGTGCCAAACAAGTAACGCAACCTGATCCTTGAGCATGAAGCTGCTTCACCGACGGCTTCCAGCTACGTCGTCGTTTCGACTAGCGCTGTAAAGCGCAGGTCAGCCACTTCAGCTACTCGATGCGCAGACCTGAGATCGCTCGGGCGATGACCAGCTGCTGGATCTGTTCGGTGCCTTCGAAGATGTCGTAGATCTTGGAGTCACGGTGCCAGCGCTCAACCGGGTACTCCCGGACGTAGCCGTAGCCACCAAGGATCTGTATGGCCCGTTCGGTCACCCACACCGCCACCCGGCCGGCCTTGAGCTTGGACATCGATCCTTCAGCATTCACATAGGTGCCGTTCTTGGACATCCAGGCGGCGCGATGGACGAGCAGGCGCGCTGCGTCGATCTCGGTCGCCATGTCAGCGAGCATGAACGCGATGGACTGGTTCATGATGATCGCCCTGCCGAACGCCTTGCGCTCTTGGGCGTAGTCGAGCGCGTACTCGTAAGCCGCACGGGCGATGCCGATCGCCTGGGCGCCGACCGCCGGCCTTGTTGCCTCGAAGGTGGCCATTGCCGGCTGTTTGCCGCTCGTCTCATGCGTCGGCTTGTTCATCGCCTCGCGGGCTCGGGCCAACTTCTCGTCGAGCTTGTCCTTGCCGCCGAGCAGGCACGAACCCGGCACCCGCACGTCCTCCAGTACGACCTCGGCGGTGTGAGACGCCCGGATGCCGTGCTTCTTGTACTTCTGGCCCTGGGACAGACCGGCAGTGTTCGGCGGCACGATGAAGCTGGCCTGGCCACGACCCTTCAGGTCCGGTTCGACAGCGGCTACCACCACGTGGATGTCGGCGATCCCACCGTTGGTGATCCACGCTTTCGTGCCGTTGATGATCCACTCGTCCTTGGCTTCGTCGTACACGGCGCGCGTACGGAGCGAGCTCACGTCGGACCCAGCATCGGGTTCACTCACACAGAACGCGCCGAGCGCCACCTTCTCAGGGGTGCCATAGCACTGCGGCAGCCACTCCAAAGCCTGCTCGGGCGTGCCGTTGCCGGCGATCCCGGCTGCCGCGAGGGCCGACCCGAAGATGGACAGCCCGATGCCGGCGTCACCCCAGAACAGCTCTTCGGTGGCGATGGGCAGGGTCAGGCCGGTGGCGTCACCCAACATCGCGTTGGCCAGGAAGTCGAAGCCGTACAGCCCGATCTTCGCTGCTTCCTGCACGATCGGCCACGGAAACTCCTCCCGCTCATCCCACTCCTCGGCAGCAGGACGAATGACGGTCTCGGCGAAATCGTGCACCCACTTCTGGATCTGCAGCTGATCCTCGTTCAGTGCAAGCGAGTAGTCGGTCATGACCGTGCACCCCTGTCCATCCACGAGCGACTGCGAGCGTCACTCGTTGCGGCAAGTTACCGACTGGTAACCAACAGGATGGTAAACGGGCCGATCGCCTCGGACAACCCAGCAGAACCGACGTCGGGTTCAGACGGTGGGCGGCGCGACCGCGGTCGCTGTCGCTGTCGGTCGACGTTGCGCTCCGTCGGTCGAGGCCGGGACCAGTAGCAGCGCCAGGATCACCACCCCCGCGCCGACGAGGTACGGCGACGGGATACCCACGTGCTGGTACAGCGCGCCTGCTGCGAACGGACCCACGAATCGGGAGAACGACGTCGCTGACTGCTGCAAGCCAAGAAGGCGTCCGCGCTCCTCTGCCCCTACCGCTGCCGCAAGCGAGGCTGCCAGCGTGGGCGAGACCAGTCCCTGTCCGAGCACGAGGAGCAGCAGGGCCGGCACGACCGACACCCAACCGCCGTCGACGGCGAGCATGGCGAGACCGTCAGCGTTGCAGACCAACCCGAACCGCACAGTGGCCGACGATCCGATCTTGGCCTGGACGGGATGGATCAGGCCGGCCTGCACCAGCACCAACGCGAGTCCGATCACCGTGAAGATCGCCCCCGTCGAAGCGATCGAGTAGTGGAAGCGATCGTCCACCAATTCGGCGAAGGTGGATTCGAAGCCGCTGAAGGCGTAGAGGGAGACGAACGCAACGGCGATCAGTCGCACGGCGTGCGCCGGCACCGCGCCAAGTAGCCGGACACCCGAGCTCGAAGCCTGAGCCGCCCGATCCGACGGGCTCGTGCGTCGAGTATTGGTCTCGGGTAGGCGACGCAGAGCCACCACTGCATTGGCCCCGGCGATCCCGGCGGCCACGAAGAACGGGATGTGTGGGCCGCCAAGGGCGGCGAGCGAACCGATCGCCGGACCGAGCACGAAGCCGATGCCGAACGCTGCGCCGAGCAGGCCGAGCAGTCGTGGCCGGTCGGCTGGATCGGACACGTCGGCAACCGCTGCTTGGGCGACGGACACGCTGGCCCCCGACGAGCCGTCGACGACCCGACCGAGGAACAGCAGCCACACCGGCCCCGCCAGCCCGGTCAGCAGGCTCCCTACCGCCGTTCCGCACAGCGAGAAGATCAGCACGGGTTTGCGTCCGTATCGATCGGACAAGCGGCCCATGATCGGAGAGAACACCATCTGGGCGAGGGAGAACGAACCGACTATCAGGCCAATGGTGGTAGGTGAGATCGACAGATCCCGGGCATACCGGGGCAGGATCGGCAACACGATCCCGAATCCGATGAGGTCGATCGCCACTGTCGTCCAGATGGCGCCGAAACCCGCCGGCAGGGGCCTGCGCTCGCGCCCTGCTCTTCGAGACCGGCCGGCACGCACGAGGAGCAAGCGTTCGTCCGCTCGCCAGCAGGCGTCAAATCGTCCGGAAGAAGGTCAGTTCGCCGGCGCGTGGCAAGATCAGTGCGCCGGCGGCCGAACCGCTCCACGCGGAAGACACCATGAAGAGGCGTTGGTGAATAGAGTCCACACATCGAGACGGGCGAAATCGTCATCGGTGATGTTCAGCGAGGTTCCGGACGACACCCTTGCGGAGTGGGCGATCGACACTGACGTCGACGCGCTGAGAGAGCTCCACCGCCGGCACGCCCTCACGGCTGCACGATTCGCCACAGTCGTGAGCGGTCGGCCCGAAGAGGCACCGGCCGTAGTCGTCGACGCCTTTCTCATGACGTTGGCCGAGCTCGCCGACGAGGGAACAGCCATCGAAGATCCGTTCCTCGCCAGACTGCTGGGTTCGGTGCGGACTGTCGCAGTCCGAGGCGCAAGGAACCACAGCGTCGACGCGCGCCGGCTCGCCGGTGCCGTGCCAGCGCACGTCAGTCCGGAAGCGTTGGCCGAGGTCTTCAGCCGGTTGAGCTGGCCCGAACGGTCAGCCCTCTGGCTCAGTGCGGTGGCCGGTCTCAGCCCCGGTGACGTCAGCGTCGCCCTCGGGATGTCCGGCGGGACACCCATGCTGAGGTGGACTCGATCCGGGTCGAGCGGTTTCGACGCATTGCTGGCTCGAGCACTGGCGACCCTCGGCGACCACCAGGAGCGTGCGATCGCCGCTCTGGCGGAACTGGCCGTCACCTTGGACGAGTCCCACGTCGATGCGGTCATCGCCGAGCTGGCGACGCGAACCAACCGATCTCACCGCTGGATGCGCGCAGCCTGGAATCGGACCGCGCTCACCCCTGAACAGGAGAGGACGCTCGGTCGGATGGTCCGCGTGGCGGCGATCTCAGTGATCGCCGTTGGAGCTCTCGGCGTGCTGTCCGATCAGCGCAAGAGCGGTACAGCTCAGGCCGGTAGCCGGGACAGAACCGTCAATTCCGTAGAAGCTGCGGGTCCCGGGTCGATTCCCTCCCGGAAACAGATCGATCGCCGGTCGGACGTCGGTTCGTCACGTCGGAACGGGAGAGGAGCGACGTCGACCTCCTCGGGACACTCGGCGAGCCGCTCGGGGCAACGGCCGACGAGCTCCTCGCCGGGCAGGTCATCGACAACTGGCGCCAATGGTGCCGGGGCCGATGCATCGGGCCTCGGCACCTCTGGTAGCGGCGCATCGGGTTTCAGCCCGTCGGCCATCAGCGCCGCTGGCCTCACTGCGGCGACTGGGACCTCCGTCGGCATAGGGAAGACTTCGAGCGAGAGCTCACCAGGGACGGGTGGCTCGGGCACGCCACCGGCAAGCGGGCCAACGATCACCGGACCGGTCGCCGACCCGACGACGCAGCCGCCCTCCGCCACTCCGACCACGACAGGGCCGCCGGCCACGCTGCCGCCGCCTACCGCGCCACCGACCACCGAGCCGGCCACCACCGCGCCACCGACCACCGAGCCGGCCACCACCGCGCCACCGACCACCGAGCCGGCCACCACCGCGCCACCG
>JBBSGQ010000196.1:0-7031 GCA_038253965.1 Acidimicrobiales bacterium
GTGTTTCCCGCGACCTACGGGGTCGAGGGCCGCGCCGAGACCAAGTACGCCGTCGAGCGCCGCCGGCTCGGAGCCGACACCGTCGACGCCGTCGTGCTCGACTCGGTCGCCTCCCAGGCCAACCGGTTCGAGCTTGCGCTCCTCGAGGCCCACCGCGCCGACGAGCTGGCCGTCCCTGTGGTGTCCACCGATTTCCGGGATGTCGAGGGACTCGAGCGCTTCGACCGCATCAGCTCGTTGGAAGCACCACATCGGATCTTCGACGCAATCCTGCGCGACAGCCTGCTGGGGGAGTTGTTGTTCCGCCTCAGCGACGTCGGCCAGGCCATCACCGAGGCGAGCGTCAAGAGCGCCGCTCCGCTGTTCCACCACTCGCCGACCACCCTGCTCTTCGGTGGCTGGGACTCCACCGGGCCGAAGGGCGGTCGGGGAGCGAAGTACGAACGAGCCATCACTTCCGAGATCGTCGGTCTCGGCGTCGAGCGGGGCGTGAAAACATCATCTCGGATCGACCCGCTCGGAATCGAGAAGGCGGGGAGCACCCTGTACGCCACCGACGAGGGCACCTGGACTCTCGATGCGGATGAGGCTCGGCTCGACAAGAACGGCAACCCGGAGCTCCTCAAGGGGTCGGGTGAGGGCGCAGCCGGCCGGCCGTCCCAAGTAAACCACGGCAACATCACTCCCAGCATCGATTCGCTCGCCGGCGGCGTGACGGTCGCGCGGATCCTCGCCACGACCGTCATCTCGTTCGCCCAGCTCCGGCGCCTGCGGTTCCCGGTTGACGCCGCCGGCGTGCGCCTCGACGGCGAACGGCGGCACGTAGCAGAGGTCGCCGCCCGCACCGCGCTCGCGGCTCTCGGCCTCGCGGCGACGGTGCTGGCATTCGAGGAAGGCTTCGACCTGCGCTCGCGCTGCGTCCTCGTCGCCGACGCCGACCTGTCCTTCGACCTCCTGCGCCGAGGGAGCGCGGAGACGACGACCTTCAGCCTCGACCGCAGGCAGACGCTCGATCTGCTGGCGAACGCGGTATCAGCGGCCACCGATGCGGGTCTCCCCTGGCAAACGGACGAGCTCCTGCTCCAGCCCACCGGACGCCTCATCGATCTCGTGCGGGGCAACCAGGTGCTCATCCCCACCGACGGGGACGAGTGATGTTGGCCGTCCAGGTCGAGCTGCTCACCGGCCGGTACGTGGCGACGCAGTTCAACGATCGCAACCGCGCCGAGTGGCCGCCGCATCCGGCTCGGCTTTTCTCCGCCGCGGTCGCAGCCTGGGCCGACGCCGACGAGCCGGACGAAGCCGAGCGCGCTGCCCTGCGGTGGTGGGAGGAGCAGGGCGACCCGTCCGTCACGTGCAGTTGGGGTGAGGACGACTGCAGCGAACGAGCTGCCGTCACCCACTACGTCCCTGTGAACGACACCCAGGTGGTAGGTAGGGACCTCAGTCCGACCTACCTGCGGCTGCGCGCCGCCGTCGACGCCGTCGATGCGGCAAGTACTGGAGGGCCCAAGTCGGTGGCGAAGGCAGAACAGGCAGCGGCGAGGATGCGTAGCAAGGCGACGGACGATTCTCGGAAGGCATCGTCGGCTGGTCGGGCTCCGGCATCGGCGCTCGGGCTCCTGCCCGATGCGCGCCTGCGCCATGCTCGCGTCTATCCCACGACCATTCCAGTCGACGACCGCGTCGTCTACCAGTGGCCCGGCGCCGACCAGAGCTCACCGCATGTGACGGTCCTCGACGGCGTGTTGGTCCGCATCGCCCGGCTCGGTCACTCGTCATCGTTCGTCGCCGTATCCGTTGTCGATGCAGCCGAACGGGCGACCCTCGCGCCCCATGAGCGAGGCCGCATCGGGCTCCGCGTCGCATCGCCCGGTCAACTCGACGCCCTCGAGGCCTCATTCGCCTCCCACCAGGGAACCGAGCCCCGGATCCTCCCCGCGCTCGTCACGAGCTACCGCGAGGCCGGCAAGGCCATGGTCGAACCGCTGGCAACGGTATTCGCACCTAGTTGGCTCGTGCTCGAGCTGGGGCGGCGGGCCCAGTTCACGATCCGCGACACTCTTGGTCTCGCGCGCGCCGTGCGCGGAGCGTTGCTGCACCACGCCGACCAGGATCCCGTGCCGGAGATCATCTCGGGCCACGCTCCCGGTGCCGAGAAACCCACCCCGGCCACCACACGCCCTCACCTCGCCGTCGTGCCGCTGCCCTTCGCCGGTTTCACGCACGCCGATGGACGGGTTCGAGCGGTCGCGCTCGTATCTCCAGCCCATTCGCACGCGGGCGAGCAGGACCAGATTTGGCGAGCCCTGTCGCGTTGGTTGGTCGACGGGAGCGGGCCGCTGAACCTCGGGTCTCGCCCCACGGTCGAGGTCACCTTGATCGAGGCCGTCGATGCGCCGGCATTCGCCCGCCCGGGTCGGTGGTGCAAGCCGTCCCGACGCTGGCTGACCGTTACACCGATAGCCCTCGATCGCAATCCAGGCAACCTGCATCACGCCGACGGCGATCGGCGAGAGGCGGCTGAGCGGGCCGCCGAGCAGATCGTTGCTAGAGCCTGCGTGAACATCGGCCTCCCCGCCCCGGTCTGCGTCGCGATCCACACCGACCCACCGCTGCTGGGGTCGGCGTCCATCAGGTCGTTCCCGAAGTACGCCGTGCAGGGCGGACGGGTCCAGCGGGTGCTCGTACACGCCACCATCGAGTTCGACGACGAGGTCTCCGGCCCGATGCTGCTCGGCGCTGGTCGCTACCACGGCTACGGCCTGTGCTCCCCCGCGGCGGCCAGCCGTGGCTGACCTGTCGATAGACGATTTCGAAAGGTTCTTCACCGAGGTCTGGCCGGGGTCCGACCCCTTCGATTGGCAGTTGGAGCTGGTTCGCCAGGTCCACCAGGACCGGCGCTGGCCCGACCTCGTCGACCTTCCGACCGGCTCGGGAAAGACCAGCCTCATCGATATCGCGGTGTTCCTCCTCGCTCTCGACGCCGGCCAGGCCGCCGAGCGCCGGTGGATGCCTCGCCGCATCGCGCTGGTCGTCGACCGGCGGGTGGTGGTCGACCAGGCCGAGGCGCGAGGCGCCAAGATCCGTGACGCAATCGAGGCGGCGACCGACGGCGCAGTTCGATCCGTCGCCGATCAGCTCCGAAGCTTGTCCGGCGACGGGCCGCCGCTCGTGACAACCGTGCTTCGAGGCGGCATCGTGCGCGATGAGACGTGGGCTCGTCGCCCCGACGTCCCCGCGGTCATCTCCTCCACCGTCGACCAGGTCGGATCGCGCCTTCTGTTCCGCGGCTACGGCCTGTCGCCATCGATGCGACCGATCCACGCCGGTCTGCTCGCCAATGACGTGTTGTTCCTCCTCGACGAGGTGCACCTCGCTCGCCCGTTCGCCGAGTCGCTCGCAGCAGTTCACGGTTACCGCCATTGGCGCGACGACAGCAAGCACACGCTGCCCGATCGTTGGCACGTCGTCCAGCTCACGGCGACCCCGACCGTGCGCGCGGAGCGGCCGTTCCCAGCGGCGCGGCTGGACCCGGAATCTCACAATGTCCTGAGACGGCGCCTGCTCGCCGGCAAGCCCGCCCGGCTCGAGATCGCCAAGGTGGCCAAGGACACGGCGAAGGCCAACGAGCAACTGGCAACCACTTGCGTGAAGCTGGCTCGGGCCCAGCTAGAACTCGGTCATGTCAGGACGCTCGCCGTGATCGTGAACCGGGTCGACGCCGCTCGGCACGTCGCCCGCCAGCTTGCGGAGCCGTCGGACGATCTCGACCTCGTCCTTCTCACAGGACGCATGCGCAGTCTCGACCGCGACCGCGTTCTCACCCGCTGGGGTCCGCAGCTGCGTCTCGGCCGGGAGCGCCACTCCGGCGACAGGCCGCTGGTCGTCGTGGCAACTCAGAGCATCGAGGCCGGCGCTGACTTCGACTTCGACGGCGTGGTGACCGAATGCGCCAGTCTCGACGCCCTTCGCCAGCGCTTCGGCCGGGTGGACCGCGACGGTCGCCTCGACGAGGCAGGAACGCCGTCGAGCTCGGTGATCGTCGTCCGCTCGACCGATGTCGGCGCGACCACACCCGATCCCGTCTACGGGGGCGCGCTTACGAACACGTGGGCCTGGCTCACGAGTCTCGACCACGTTGACTTCGGCATCGAGGCGCTCGCGGCGCGGCTCGAGCACGTCGATCAGCGTCCCCTGGTGCCACAACCGAGCCGCGCTCCCCGCCTCCTCCCCGGGCACCTCGATCAATGGGTACAGACGTCGCAGCGACCGTCCGGCACTGAGGCCGTCGTAGGCCGCTGGCTCCACGGCATCGATCAGGACGAGCAGCTCGCCGATGTCGAGCTGGTCTGGAGGGCCGACCTCCACCCATCGCTGCTCGCGCTCAGCCCGGAGACATACGAGCGCTACGAGGACGAGGTCAGCGCGCGAGTCGCCGCCTGCCCGCCGGTGAGCGGTGAGGCCCTAAGCGTGAGCATCGTCGAGCTTCGGCGGTGGGCTGCCGGCGAACCGTCGGACCCAGACGCGTCCGACGTACCCGGCGTGGGTCACGTCGAGGAAGAGGAGCAGCGCGCACGGAGCCATGACGGGTTCCTGCGCTGGTCGAGGGGCCGCGCCGAGCGAGTCTCACCTGCCGATGTCCGCCCCGGCGACACCCTGCTGGTACCCGCCGTCCGTGGTGGCATCTGGCGCGACAACTGGGACCCGTCCTCGGGAGAGCCGGTCAATGACATCGCGCTCGAAGCAACGGTCTCGATACGAAGCCGCGCCGTGGCTCGACTGAGCCCGGGCGTGTTCGGCGTGCACACGGATCTTCCCGAGCCAGAGGCACTCGGGGAAGCGACGAAGCGCGAGCGTGATACGGCGATCAAGTCGTACTTGGCAAAGTTGGCTGCCGAGGTGCAAGACGCCACTCACCATGCAAGGGCTGAGGTGTTCCGTCACCTTGCGCTCCAGCCGGGTCGGGAGCTCCGGATTCGCGCTCTTGCCGACCACGTCGACGGCGGCGAGGTTCGGAAGTCCTACGTGGTGACGTCGACGAAACGGCTCTCGCGACGAGTTGCCGACCTGGCACCCGACGACGGCGCCGATGCCGTGTCGTTCACCGGCGTTCGCCGAGTGACACTCGATGCCCACCTGCGGGGTGTTGGCGACCGCGTGGGGCGATCGGCGGCCAATCTCGGCGTCGGCGAGGAGCTCGTGGCCGACCTCCGACTGGCGGGTCGAATGCACGACCTCGGCAAGGCCGACTCCCGTTTCCAGCGGTGGCTTCGTGGTGGGGAGGACGGCCCTCTGTGTGATGAGCTCCTCGCCAAGTCCTCGACACCCGACGTCGATCGGGTGGCCCGCCAGAAGGCGCGTGAGCTCAGTGGCTACCCCAGGGGGGCGCGTCATGAACTCCTGAGCTACGGGATGGTCCAGGATCCGGGGGGTCCCATCGGCACGGCACACGATCCTGAGCTGGTGCGGTACCTCGTGGCCAGCCACCACGGTTTCGGCCGCTACCGGTTCAACCCGTGCCTCGACCCCAGCCCGGAAACCGTCCGTTTCGAGTTCGACGGTGCAGCGGTGAGCGCGTCGAGCGACCATGGACTGTGTCGGCTAGACACGGGCGTAGCCGACCTGTTCTGGCGCCTGGTCCGAAGGTACGGCTGGTTCGGGCTCACCTGGCTCGAGACCATCCTCCGCCTGGCCGACCATGCTCGAAGTAGAGCGGAGCAGGAGCAGGAGCTCGACGCGGGGGCGACGGCCTGATGGACATCATCCTCTCGGCGCTCCGGGGTCGGAACCCGCTCGGCCTCTTCGCCGCGCTCGGCGCCCTCGATGTCGCCACCCGGTCGCTGCCCGGCAGCGCCGTGACGTTGCGGTGGACAGAGGGCCTCGAGCCAACAGCCGTGTTACGCGGGCCGGACTCGCTCGACCACCTCGTGGCGCTCTGCGACGCCGACCGGGCGCGGTGGGCCTCATCCCCGATCCTCACCTGGGGACCGGATGGCACGCCGCTCGACGACCTCAAGCCCGAACCCGACCAACTGCGGCAATGGACTGACCAGATCGTCGAGGAAGCCGGTCGCACCAGACAACGCGCCGACGTCGATCTGTTCGGGGCGCTGGTGGCCGAGGGGGCGGCGGCCCGTAAGGGCGACAGCAAGCCCACGGCATTTCATTTCACGGCCGGCCAGCAGCGGCTCCTCGTGATGGTCCGCGAGTTGTGCGCAGGCGTCGACGCCGAGCGCTTCGCCGAAGCGCTGGTCGGCCCCTGGCGGTACGACTCGTCTCTCCCCGTCCTCGGTTGGGACACCCGGGGTGAACGGACCTACGCACTCCGCGGCACTAACCCCGCCAACTAGAAGAAGCTCGGAGTTCCGGGGGCAGACTGGTTGGCCTTCCTTGGGCTGCGCTTCTTCCCGGTTGCAGCACACGGCGGCCGACTTCGCAGTACCGGTTGCGAAGGTCGCTGGACGGAGGAGACGTTCACCTGGCCCCTCTGGTACGTCGATCTCACCTCGATCGTCGCCGGTTCATTGGTCGGCGACGGGAACCTCGTCAGGCTCGCCGACAGGGAGCGACGACAGCTCGGGGTTCACGAGGTGCTCCGGGCACCGATCCGCCGCGCCGATCAAGGCGGCTACGGCAGTTTCGGAGCGCCTGAGCCAGTACGGAGCGAGTCGACCTCCAGGCGGCGGTGACACGAAGCGCCGAACGACGACGTACTCCGCGACGCCGACGTCCAGACCTCGTGTCGGCCCGGATGGGCGGCGTCGGTCAGTGCTCGATTCGACGCCAGCGGGCGCTGCGGCCCTGTCCGAGCGATTCGACCGCGCCTTCGTCCCTCAACCGCTGGAGCGTGAGGCGAATCGTCGCGTCGGAGACACCCGGAAGCGCCGCACGGATCTCGTCGAAAGAGAAGGTCGTCTCGAGAAGCGACGCAACGACGGCGCGGACCCGAGATTGCTTCGAGCCTGCGGGCATCGCCGCGCCGGCGCGTTCCTCGAACACCCTGTATGCCTCGGCCAGCCGCTCGGCCA
>JBBSGQ010000197.1:0-6984 GCA_038253965.1 Acidimicrobiales bacterium
AAGCTCCGTCGCGCATCTTCGAGGTGGTCGCGAAGCAATGTGGACAGGACGCCGCCATAGAAGTCGTGCCATGACAACACGTTGATCCTCAGTTCGTTCGCTTTGGCGAAGTCGAGGAATCGGGTGATTCGGGCCGGGTCGTAGCTCTCGAGGCTGGGCCCGGCAATCACCGCCTCGGTGCCGAGCACTCGCCGGATCACGTCATGGGTGCGACGAAATTCTCGAGCTGTTGGGCTTCGGTCCGGTCCAGAAGTATGAGCCGTGCGGTTCGTTCCAGAGGTCGAAGATCACCCCGGGCCGTCCCTGCCATTGCTTGGCCAGGCCGGTCACGAACGCTTCGTAGGCTGGGTAGTCGTTGCAGGGCGCGCCCCGTCCGCGCCATGGCGGAGTATCGCCGGGATAGCCCCATTCATCGCTCACCAGCTCCGGGTAGGTCGCCCCGAGACTTGCGACGAGGATCCCTCTGACTTCTCATTCCGGTGCTGCGCGCCTCACGCGGCGCATTGGCGCGGCGCTTCGAGCCAGCCAGGTCGGCTACCAGCCGATACGCGCTCAGCACCGCGTTCAAACCCGGGCTTGGCATCAGCCCCATTACTGCCGGTCTCGTGGAGATGGTCCCGGACTGGTGGACGCCGACGTGCAACCATGGGGCAACCGGGGTTCCTCGGAAAAGAGCGCTGGCGTGTCGGCATCCACACTCGTGTCGCTGAAGCAGGTGAACAAGTGGTTCGGCGACCTGCACGTGTTGCAGGACATCGACCTCGATGTCGCGACCGGCGAAGTGGTGGTGATCATCGGGCCGTCCGGATCCGGCAAGTCCACCCTGTGCCGGTGCATCAACCGTTTGGAGCCCATTCAGAAAGGCACGATCTCCATCGACGGCGAACTTCTTCCCGAGGAGGGCAAGGCCTTGGCCAGGCTCAGGGCCGACGTCGGCATGGTGTTCCAGTCGTTCAACCTGTTCGCCCACAAGTCGGTCCTCGAAAACATCACGCTAGGGCCGCTGAAGGTACGCCAGCTCTCCAAGGCGGACGCCGAGGAGCGTGGCCGTGTCCTCCTGGAGCGGGTGGGTATCGCCGATCAAGCCGACAAGTTTCCGGCTGAGCTGTCTGGCGGCCAGCAGCAACGGGCCGCTATCGCTCGTGCACTGGCGATGGAACCCAAGGTGATGCTGTTCGACGAGCCGACCTCCGCTCTTGATCCTGAGATGATCAAGGAAGTGCTCGACGTGATGGTCGACCTCGCGAGCTCTGGCACCACGATGATCGTGGTGAGCCACGAGATGGGTTTCGCTCGGTCGGCGGCCAGACGGGTGGCCTTCATGGACGTTGGGCGCATCGTGGAGATCGCTCCGCCCGAACAATTTTTCTCCTCTCCCGAGTCCGACCGGGCTCGCGACTTCCTTTCGAAGATCCTCGCCCACTGACCGGAAAGGTCCAACCATGAGCAATCGAAGCACCCGACGTAGAACCTCCCTGGTGGCAGTGCTGTGCACCCTCGTCCTCCTGATCGCAGCCTGCGGCGACAAGAAGGACGACAAGAAGACAACTGCACCGGCGAAGGCACCCACATTCACCACTGGTTCCACGATGGCCAAGATCCAGAAGAAGGGGAAGCTGACGGTCGGCATCAAGTTCGACCAGCCCCTGTTCGGTCTGCGCAGCGCTACGTCCGGTGGCTTCGAGGGTTTCGACGTCGAGATCGCCAAGCTCATCGCCCAGGGCATCTTCGGCAAAGGCGGTGCCGACAAGATCACCTACAAGGAGACACCTTCCAAGATCCGTGAGGATTCCATCACCGGAGGCGACGTGGACATCGTGATCGCCACTTACACCATCAACGACAAGCGCAAGAAGGTCGTGGACTTCGCCGGGCCGTACTTCCAGGCCGGCCAACGGATCATGGTCAAGTCCGACAACACCGACATCAAGGGAGTGAAGGACCTCAACGGCAAGAAGGTGTGCTCGGTCACCGGTTCCACCTCGATCGACAACATCAAGGCGCAGGCACCGAAGGCCGACATCTCGAACCCGTTCGACACTTACTCCAAGTGTGGCGAGGAACTGAAGAACGGCCGGGTGGATGCCGTCACCACGGATGACTCGATCCTCTACGGCCTGGTGTCGCAGAACAAGGGTGAGCTCAAGGTGGTGGGCGACGCGTTCACCGAGGAGCCCTATGGGATCGGACTCAAGAAGGGCGACGATGCCTTCCGTACGTTCCTGAACAACCGCATCGAGGCGATCGAGAAGAGCGGAGAGTGGAAGAAGGCGTACAAGGACACGGTCGGCAAGATACGCACGACCACGCCGGAGCCACCCAAGGTCGATCGATACTGAGCCCATCTCCTGCACAACCCATAGCCGGCTGACATGCGTGTCATCCTCGACAACCTCGACACGTTCACGATGGCCCTCGGGGTCACCCTGTTGCTGTCGCTCCTGTCGTTCGCGGGTGCGTTCCTGGTCGGCGCCGCTCTGGCGGCGGCACGGGTGTCGCCCGTGCCGCCGCTTCGCCAGGCCGCCACCCTGCTCACCGAGCTGTTCCGAAACATTCCCCTCGTCGTCCTGCTGTTCCTCTTGTACTTCGGCATCCCGAAGATCGACATCCGGTTCTCGCCGTTCATCACTGCAGTCATCGGCATGTCGCTCTACACCGGCGCCTACATGGGCGAGACCATTCGATCCGGCATCAACTCGGTGGCCGTGGGCCAGGCCGAGGCCGCCCGGTCGCTGGGGCTCGGGTTCGGCCAGGTGCTCGGCATCGTCGTGCTTCCCCAAGCGCTGCGCACAGTGGTGCAACCGATCGGGAACCTGTTCAGCGCTCACGCCAAGAACACGGCAATCGCGGCCAGCATCTCGGTCAAGGACCTGACCTATCAGGCAAACAAGCTCGGACAGGAGAACGCGGAGGCCGTCACCACGCTCTTAGCGGTGGGCATGGTCTACGTGGTGCTCCTCCTCGGCGCGGGCTATGGCTTCGCCGTGCTCGAGCGCCGAACGGCGATCCGACGATGAGCAGGACGCCACCATGATCGGTTCGAGGCCGTGACGGCGCCCGTTCTCGCCGACGAGCTGGGCCCGAGAGGGCGGCGTCGGGTGACGATCGCCACCGCGCTCTCGTTGGTCGTGCTGGCGGCTGTCGTCGTTGTGGTGGTCGCACGACTCAGCGCCAAGCATCAGTTCGATGGTGACCTCTGGAAGCCGTTCACCGAGTACAGCGTTCTGAAGTTCCTGTTCCTCGGCCTGGTGAACACATTGAAGGTGGCTGCGGTGGCCATGGGCCTGGCCCTCATGTTCGGAGGGACGTTGGCGTTGGGTCGACTATCCCTGCTGCGCCCTGTGCGCTGGCTGACCACCGGTCTGATCGAGCTGTTTCGGGCCTACCCCCTCCTGCTCTTGATCTTCTTCATGCCGAAGCTCCTCAAGTTGGCGGGCATCGAGCTCTCGTCGTTCTGGCCCCTTGCCATCGCCCTCATGCTCTACAACGGATCGATCCTGGCGGAGATCTTCCGGGCCGGTGTGCTGTCGCTCGACCATGGGCAAGAGGAAGCGGCTCAGTCGATCGGGCTCGGCTACTGGCAGAGCATGGCGTTCGTGTTGGCTCCCCAGGCGGTGCGCCGGATGGCGCCGGCCATCGTCAGCCAGCTGATCACCTTGCTGAAGGACACGGCGCTCGGGGCGCTGATCTTCTACGACGAGCTGCTCCGTCGTGCTGACGGCGCCGGGAACGAGTTCGGGAACAACCTGCAGATGTATGTGATCGTCGCCGTGGTGTACATCGTCATCAACTTCGCGCTGAGCAGATTGGCCCGCCGGCTCGAAGTACGCCAGCGTCGTCGCTACGGCGCAGACGCGATCAGCGTTGCCGGGGTGGAAGAGCTCGCAGGCGCCTGAGCCGGCCCTCGAAGCATCCGCCTCGGGCGGCCCGCCAGCTGACTTCGAGCGCGCGTCGCCTCGCACCGTCACGCTGAAACTGGGGGCACAGACGGACCCGCGCGTCAGAGGGTTCGCTACGCGCCGAGCAGCAGCTAACCCTCCCCTTCGACGAGGGCGGCAGCGGCAGTGCTCGTGTAGTCACCACGATGGAAGACCAGGGCGTGGGCATCTCGGGCCAGGTCGAGCGCGTCGACCCTCGCCAGGACCAGCACGTGGTCGCCGGCGTCGATCTCCTTGTCGAGCTCGCAGTCGATCCATGCGACGCACCCATCGATGATCGGCATGCCCGATGGCCCGGGCCGCCACTGCACCGAGGCGAACTTGTCGCCGCCGCGGGTCGCGAACGTCTGGCTCACCGAGATCTGATCGTCGGCGAGGACGTTGATGCAGAACCGCCCGACGTCTCGAATGTTCGGCCAACTCGACGAGGTCTTCGCCGGGAAGAAGCCGACGAGCAGCGGGTCGAGTGAGACCGACACGAAAGATCCGATCGCTAAACCACTGGGACCCTCTGCGCCCGCAGCGGTCACGATCACCACCGGGGTGGGAACGTGACCTATCACCGCCCGGTAGAGCTCCGGCGTGACATCCTCCACGGCGTCTCCTGTTCTTGTCGGGAACGAGCGCCCGTGCACGACGCACTCGAGCCTTTGGTCTGACCTCGAACACACCATCGTCGGAAGCCACCAGCGGCCGCAACCCGAGTTGCAGTGGGTCGAACCAATGGCCGAGGACGATCTGCGCCGACGGAACAGCCGTGGGCACTGAGTCGAGTGCCCTCCCCCACCTCGCGCAGTGTGCTCTTCTCGACCACGGCGAAACCCCACAACGGCACGCGGCCGTAGGACCCTCCGTCCCTCGGCGTGACGGGGAAGAAGTCCCAGTACTGCATGGCGTCACCGAAGACCGCGTAGGTCACGTTGTTGGCCGACATGCCGACCCGATCGACCTTGAGCGACACCTGCCCCTCCTCGGGTTCAAGCGCCGGCACGTCGACCAGCGAGGTGCGGGATAGGTCAGCGCGTTCGACGAGCAGGTCCCAGCGCATGTCCAGAGGTCCCGACGGGCGAGCTCGTGGCGAGGTCGTCGCCCGAGAAGTCCGCTCACTCAGGGGCGCGAGCCGACTCGGTCTGCCTGCACCATGTGCCATTTCCCGGACCGACCCTCACGAGTCAGGGCCGCTGGGAGCAGGCCATATGGGTCCGGATGGACCGATTCGGCGAAGCTCATGAGCTCGATCCGCCACGGCGCAAGGCGCAGCAGAACGAAGTCGCCTCCGAGCGGCCCGTCAGGAAAGAACGCCATCAGATCCGGGACCCATCTCGCCTCGAGTGCCTCGGGGTCGGCGACGACCTCAGCGTCCCCGTACAACGCGACATACGCGAAGCGCTTTTGATCTTCAACCGCATAGGTGACGCCCGGAGCAGTCCGAAGATCAGCGACCTTGCGCGATCGCGGGCTGGTTCCGATCCACAGCTCGCTACCGCTACTCATCCCGAGGTGGTAAACGAGGCGGGTGTTCCCGTTCGCAGCGTGACTGATGAGGAAGCCGTACGGGTTCGATACCAGCAACTCGTAACCCCCACCCCACGGCGTCCTCGTCACCCGGGTCACGCGATCGCTGCGCCTTTGCCCGCGACTCTTCGGGTCAATGCGGGGACACCGTGCCGTAGGCGAAACAGACCAAGGTGCCGACGCCGAGCAGGCTGAAGCCGTCGCGACAGCACAGCATGCCTTCATGTTGGCTGCCCGAACATCGAAGCCACGATCTCCTCGGCGCCGGCGGGAGCTCCCACCTGCAGAGCGGTGCCTCGGTGGTCGACGGTTATGGCGAAGGAGAAGAAAGCGCAGCAATGCTGTTCGGCGGCCACGAGGCGAGCGAGCTCGCCGAGATCGGTGGCGGGGTCCAGCTCAACGCGCAAGGTCCCATCGGAGGCGGTGCTGCGAGAGCGGGCATGCTCGAGGATGATCTGCCAGCCGGCCAGGCGGTCCGGCATCGCGTCGGGCTCGAGGGTGCAGGCGATCGGAGGGTCACTGGGCTCGGCGCCGAGCACGACGGGAACCGCTGTCGAGTCGCCCGTTGAGGTGTCGGTGACGCACGCGCAGTCGTCGCCGCACGGACCGTCCACCGGGTCTCGGCTGAGCTGCGACGCTGCCGTCCGGAGCTGCGCGCTGAAAGCGGTCAGCTCGGTGATCTGGCTCTGGGCGTCGCAGATCTTGTCGGTGACCAGCGCGTGAAAGCGGCGTTGCACCGGTCCGCACTGCTCGCCGTCCCAGATCGAGACGAGGTCCGCGACCTCCTCGAGCGAACATCCAAGCTGTTTGGCCCGGGCGATGAACGCCAGCCGGGCGAGTGTCTGGTCGTCGTACATCCGGTAGCCGGCGCCGGTACGCGTCGCCGGAGCGACCAAGCCGATGCCTTCGTAGTAGCGCAGAGCGGAGGCGGTGAAGCCGCTGAGATCGGCGACCTCGCCGATGGTGTAGGTGCTCACGTCCCAACCGTAAACCTTCGACTTGAGTTGAAGGTCAAGCCCGAATCGGGATCCGAACGAGAAGAAGTCGCACGGTCGCTAGATCAGCGCAGCGTTTCGAGCGCACGGCTGAGGGCGACATCGCGCCGGGAGCCGGTGCCGGCCTTGGCCGCGCTGTACGGAGGCCAACGAGGCGGGTCCCCCTCGGGGTGGTCGCCGAGCACGGTGACCCGGTTGATGATCCGCTCCCCTTCGAAGTCGTTGACCACGAAGTGCTGGGTGCAGCGGTTGTCCCACATGGCGACGGTGCCTTCGCTCCAGCGGTGCCGGACGGTGAAGCGCTCCTGGACCGACCACCGGTTGAGGTACGCCAGCAACATGTCGCTCTCGGTCCAGCTCAGCTCAACGATCCGGCGGGTGAAGTGTGGGTTCACCATGAGCGACCGTCGGCCGGTGTCGGGGTGGGTCCGCACCACGGGGTGCACGGCCATCACCTCGGGCTTGGCGTGAGGTTCGGCGTCGTGCAATGCGGTCAACCCGACCAAGAGCTCCTGCATCGGGGGCGACAACTGCTC
>JBBSGQ010000198.1:0-6956 GCA_038253965.1 Acidimicrobiales bacterium
CAGCTCTGATCAAGCAGTTCCGCCTTCGAGAGAGCATCGCCGACGCCCTGCGCGCCCAGGGCAACGCGAGCGGCTGACCCGACGCCGCCGCGCGACCGCCGAGCCTGCCACCATTGCCCCATGACGATCAAGCTCGGAGGAGGACAAGGGTTCTACGGGGACGGGCACGAACCGGTCGGCGATCTGCTCGACGCAGGCGTCGACTATCTGGTCTGTGAAGCGCTGGCCGAGCTCACGCTCGCCATCCTGCAGAAGGATCGGCAGCGAGACGAGTCCCTCGGCTGGACCCGCGATCTCCCGCTCTACGTCGACCAGGCGCTGCCTTGGCTGCTCGACCGGCGCACCCGCCTGATCACCAACGCGGGCGGTATCAACCCGGTGGCGGCGGGACGGGCGATCGTCACCGCTCTGCGCAAGGCCGACGCGGGAGGCGTCAAGGTAGCCACTGTCGTCGGTGACGATGTACGGGGCCAGGCCGCAGGGCTCGGACTGCCCGAGGACTCGTTGTTCGCGAACGCCTACCTCGGGGCGAAGCCGATCGTCGACGCGTTGGCCGCTGGCGCGGACATGGTCATCACGGGTCGCGTCGCTGACGCGTCGCTGTTCCTCGCACCGCTCGTCCACGAATACGGCTGGGCGTTGGATGACTGGGATCGTCTGGCGGCCGGCGTGGTGGTCGGACATCTGCTCGAGTGCAGCGGCCAGGTGACCGGTGGCAACTGGTCAGGGCCCTGGTGGGACAACCCTGACCCGACCCGCATCGGGTTCCCGATCGGCGAGGTGCGACAAGACGGCTCGGTGATCATCACCAAGCCGCCGGGAACCGGTGGGCGGGTCTCCTTCGACACCGTGCGCGAGCAACTCTTGTACGAGGTCCACGACCCGGCGGCCTATCTCAACCCCGATGTGACCGCCGACTTCACCTCGTTGCAAGTCGAAGACCTCGGCCAGGATCGCGTCAGCGTGTCCGGTGCGCGCGGCGGTCCTCCGCCGGCCACCTACAAGGGTCTCGTGTGCACACCTGCCGGTTGGGCCGGCGAGGCACGCCTCGCCTACTCGTGGCCCGATGCCGAGGCCAAAGCACTCGCTGCGCTGGCCTTCATCCGCGATCGCGCCGAGCAGCGCGGCCTCGCGATCGATGAGTGGCACCAGGAGCTCTTCGGGGCCGGCGCGTTCGGTGGTCCCACCGTCGCCGCCGATCGCGCGGCTGCCTCAGCAGCCGGATGGGAGCCACCGGAGGTGATCGGTCGCCTGGCGTGGCGGTGCGCCGACCCAGCAGTGGCCGGCCAGGTGGCCCAGGGTGTCGGCGTGCTCGGTCTGTCCGGTCCACCGACCATCGCCGGAACGGGTCGATCGCGTGACGGCCGGCCAACCCAGCTCCTCGCCGTCGAACCGTTCGCGGTGGAGCGTGCGTTGGTGGATGCGCAGGTGCGAATCGAGATCACCGAGGTGTGATCCCCTGGACCGGCTGCCGACGACCTCAACCGTTCAGGGCGCGGACGTCAGGCGGTGGGACGTAGAGGGCATGGGAGATCCGGCCGTCTTCCGTGTCGAGGATGAACGCGCCGGCCTTGGCGCTGGCGGTGTGGCCATCACCTGCGAGACCGTCGGCTTCGAGGGCTTGGACGAGTGCCGGGATCACATCGCCGTGGCTGCACAACGCGGCATCGCCACCTTCGGCCACAACACCGAGGAGGAGCTCGAGCGCACGGCGGGCGGGCGTGCCTTCCGCCAAGGCGTCGTCATCCTCGACCTTCAGGTTCAGCTGCTCGGCCAGCGGCTCGACGGTCTGGCGGCAGCGGAGGGCCGGACTGCTGATCACCCGCGTGATGCCGTCGTGGCCGAACTGGTCAGCTATGCGCTCCGCCTGCGCCCGACCTTTGGTTGAGAGCGGCCGGAGCTCATCGGGTCCCGACCAGTTGTGCTTGTTCCCCGCGTGACCGTGGCGGATCAGGTAGAGCGTCACGCCGGACACGATAGGAGCCCGGTCCTCGCCGTACCATCGGCACTCGATGACTTCGATCCAGCTGCGAGATCTCTGCGGAGCACGATCCGGGGACAAGGGCGACATCAGCGACCTGTCGCTGTTCGCCGATGACCCAGCGGCCTATGACGCCATTCGGGCCGAGGTGACAGCCGACCGGGTGAGGGCCCACTTCGGTGACCTGGTCAAGGGGGCGGTGCAGCGCTACGAGGCCCCCAACGTCATGGCTTTGAAGTTCGTCATGCACGAAGCGCTGGGCGGTGGAGCGCCGCGCTCGTTGCGGGCCGACAACCTGGGCAAGACGTTCGGCGCTGCGCTCCTGCGGATGTGGATCGAGGTGCCCGACGAAGTAGCAGCCGGTGCCAGTCGCCGTCACGCCCCCACCGTTCTTTGAAGCGCAAACCGCGTCATGCCGGGTTGGAGCTTCAAAGAACGGTGGGAGATCTCCGGCCAAGCCGCCGCAAGTCACCGAGCACCACCGGAAGCGCGTCGAGCAGCGCGTCCACGTCGGCGTCGGAGCTCGACCACCCGACCGAGATGCGCAGCGACCGTTGCCCGTCGATACCCATGGCTTCGAGCACGGGTGACGGCTCGAGCGCTTCGGAAGAGCAGGCGCTGCCGGAGTGCACGGCGATGCCGGCCTGGTCGAGGCCGAGCAGGACAGCCTGCGGTTCCACGCCGAGCAAGCCGAGGCACACGATGTGCGGCACGCGGTCCACCGGATCGCCGAACACGACCACGCCATCGAGCTCGGCGACGCCAGCGATGACCCGCTCGGTCAGCCGCCGCTCCATCGCGGCTTCCGTGGCCAGCCGGCTCTCGGCCAGGAGCTCATCCGCCGCGGCGCCGAGACCGATGAGCGCCGGCATGTTCTCCATGCCCGCACGACGCGCCCGTTCCTGATCGCCGCCCAGCAACAGGGGGCGAAGTCGCAGACCACGGCGCACCAGCAGCGCGCCCGTCCCGGGCGGGGCGCCGAACTTGTGGCCGCTCACCGACAAGAGGTCAGCGCCGAGCTCATCGAAGGTGACCGGGGTGTGGCCTGCGGCCTGTGCGGCGTCGACGTGGACAAGCACTCCTCGCTCCCGACATGCGGTCACGACCTCGGCCACCGGTTGGACGGTGCCGACTTCGTGGTTGCCCCACTGCACGTGCACGACGCTGGTGTCTGAGCGGATCGCTCCGATCACGTCAGTGGGCGTGACCCGTCCCATTCGGTCGACGGCGACGATGCTCACGTCACCCGCGCGGAGGGCTGCCTCGCGCACTGCCGAGTGCTCAACGGCCGACACAACCTGATGAGCGCCCCGTTCGCCCGCTCCCCACACGGCAGCGGCGATGGCTTCGGTCGCTCCACTGGTGAGGACCACCTCGCGTGAACGGGCGCCGAGCAGCGTGGCCAGCGAATCTCGGGCCTGTTCGAGGGCGACACGGGCCGCCATGCCCTCGGCGTGGATGCGGCCCGGATCGCCAGGCGCCGACTGCAGGACGCCGAGCATTGCCGCAACGACGCTCGGCCGTACCGGCGAGGTGGATGCGTGATCCAGGTAGTGACGCTGCACCACCGGGCGGATCAAGCCTCGACGGCGGTGATGCACACGGCGTTGCCCATGGGAAGCGACGACTCGGTGGCCGGTGTCGTATCTCCGTAGAGCCGGGCCAGCATCCCCTTCACCATCCCACGGTCGACGGCACAGATCACCGGATGCTCGATGGCCGCCCCGCCGAACGGGCAGTGCTCGCTCACGATGCGCAGCTCGCCGCCGGCGCCTTCAGCGTGAGCGGCGAAGCCGTGCGCGGTCAACGCGTCGGCCACTGCATGCAGGGCTGACCGGAACGACCGGTGGGTGTCGGCTGAGGGTTCGATCGCTCCGGCCAGCACGCGGCCGTACTCTGCGCCGACCTCTTCGGCCATCGTCTCTGCTTGTTCGCGAGGCAGCAACGCAAGCGCTCGCCCCAAAAGGGTCACCAGAAGGTCGTCGTGGCGTACCGGAAGATCGACCTCCACCTGTGCCGAGGCCGCCTTGTAGCACTTGGATGGACGACCGGCGCCTGCACCGGATCGTGCCGCAGCCACCTCGAGGTAGCCACCACCAGCCAGCTTGTCCAGGTGGTGGCGGGCGACGTTGGGGTGCAGGGCGAAGCGCTCGGCGACCTCTGATGCGGTCAGCCCATCGGGTCGTTCGTGGGCGAGCAGGTAGATCTCGCGTCGGGTGGGATCGCCGAACGCCGACGTGATCGCGGTGACCGCCGAGGTGAACTCGGTCGGGGTGAGTGGGCTGGAAGCCACGGCCGGTATTGTACCTATGCCCGTAGGAGAAATTCCGCCGCACCCCGTCAGGAAGCCATGTCCGTCACTGAAGCCGATGTCATGGAGGCCCTCCGGCCGGTTCAGGATCCGGAGCTGCACCGCAGCATCGTCGATCTCGACATGGTCCGCGAGGTCGGCATCGACGGATCCGCGGTGCGCGTGCTCGTCGCCCTCACCATCGCCGGTTGCCCGCTCCGCAACGAGATCACATCCCGGGTGAACGGCGCGGTCGGGGCGCTGGCCGACGTCGATTCGGTCTCGCTCGACTTCACGGTGATGACCGACAGCGAGCGCGAGACGCTACGCGAGAAGCTGCACGGCGACCCTGCGGCCACCGCCGGCTCCCAAGCCGCTCATGGTCACGCCGAGGGGCGGACGATCCCGTTCGCCGACCCGGCATCGCGCACACGCGTCCTGCTGATCGCGTCAGGCAAGGGCGGGGTGGGCAAGTCGTCGGTCACCACGAACCTGGCGGTGGCGCTCGGCCAGCGCGACCACAGCGTCGCGGTGATCGATGCCGACGTCTGGGGCTTCTCGATCCCGCGCATGCTCGGCATCGACCGACCGCCGGTGGTGATCGACTCGATGCTCGTACCGCCAGACGTACACGGCGTGCGTTGCATATCGATGGGTTTCTTCGCGGCCGACGATCAAGCGGTGATCTGGCGTGGGCCGATGTTGCACAAGGCGCTCGAGCAGTTCCTGACCGATGTCTACTGGGACGACCCCGACTACCTCCTGGTCGATCTGCCACCCGGCACCGGAGACATCGCCATCTCGCTCGCCCAGTTCCTTCCCCGGGCCGAGGTGTACGTCGTGACCACGCCGCAACCGGCGGCGCAACGGGTGGCTCAGCGGGCTGCGGCGATGGCCGAGAAGGTCCACCTCGACGTGAAGGGCGTCATCGAGAACATGTCCTGGTTCACCGGTGACGACGGTGTGCGCTATGAGATATTCGGCGAGGGGGGCGGAGAGGAGCTCGCCACGAAGCTCGGCGTGCAGTTGCTGGGGAAGGTGCCGCTGCTCCCCGCCATGCGGGCCGGCGCCGACATGGGTCGACCGATAGTCATCGACCAACCCGACAGCGAGGCCGCGCAGGTGTTCGCCACCATCGCTGAGCAGATCGACACGGTGCTGGCCCCCACCCGACGCTCTCACCCGGAGCTCAGACTGATCTGACACAGGAGGCCCGGCGGGCCGCCGACGTCCTGAGACGGGCGCGGCACCGTACTGTGATCGTGGTGACAGCTACCGAACAGGTCGAGGGGCGTGACGGAACCCCTGTCGGCCGGCGTGCTGTGCTCGCCATGCTCGGCCTCGGGGTCGGAGGGGTGCTCGTCGGGTCACGTATCCAGGACACGATCGCCCGGACGCTCCGCCCGCTGACGCTGAAGGATCCCACAGGCCTGACCGGTCTCCTGCCGGGCGCCGGCCGGTTCCGCATCTACTCGGTGACCGGCGATCTGCCCTCCAAGACAGTTGCCGAGTACAAGCTCAAGGTGGGCGGACTGGTGCAGCGACCGGCGACGCTGACCCTCCCGCAGCTGAAGGCGCTCCCGGCGACCCACCTCACCAAGGACTTCCAATGCGTTACGGGCTGGCGGGTCAGCGAGGTGAAGTGGAGCGGCGTGAAGTTGGCTGACCTCCTCGATCATGTCGGCGTCAAACCGGGGGCGACGCATCTCCGGTTCACCTCGTTCGACGGCGCCTACAGCGAGTCCTTGACGATGGCCCAGGCGCGACGCAACGACGTGCTGGTGGCCTACGCGATGATCGGCAACTCCGTCACGCAGGAGCACGGCGGCCCGGTGCGGCTCTACGTGGCCCCGATGTACGGCTACAAGTCGTGCAAGTGGCTCGACAGCATCGAGGTCGTCGATCGACTGGTCCCGGGCTACTGGGAGGATCTCGGCTACGACGTCGACGGGTGGGTCGGCCGTTCAAATGGTCGCTCCGACGAACAGACGAGCTGACGTGCCCGCGGCGCTGCCGGTCGACGCCCTGGCCGACGGGCAGATCGTCCGCTTCGACCGGGCCGAGCGGTGGTTGCACTGGGCCAACGCCGCGCTGGTGCTCGTGCTCCTGGCCACGGGGTTGATCCTCTACGTCGGCTCGCTTTCGGCCATCGTCGGTCGGCGGGCGCTGATCAAGGACATCCACGTGCTATCTGGCCTGGCTCTGCCTGTCCCGTTCGTCGTGCTGTACGCCGCTCGATGGCGCGCCGGCTGCGGCCAGCGTGTCGTAGCTCAAGGTGCCGCTCTCGCGGCGCTGGAAGTACTCGCCCTGGAGGATGAAGTTGCGCCGGCTCGCGTTGCCGCCGGGCGCCCACTTGTAGATGCCGTCGAGGCCCCAGGTGCGCGTGCGGCCGGTGAAGCTGTCGGTGACCGGAAGGCCGGCGCCGTTGACGTCGTCGTAGCGTGTGGGGTCGGCGGGGTGCGCCAGCAGCTTTGCGCCGACGCGCCAGCTCGCGCTCTCGCTGAAGTCGTCGCCGACGTGGGCGAACAGCGTCGCCGAGCCGATGCCGTTGCGGCCGCCAGTGCTGCCGGGAAACGTCGAGCCCGAGCCGACCTCGGCGCCGATCTCGACGAAGCGGTCGGCAGGCGCGACCCAGCGCAGCTGCAGGCCGTCGGTCCTGATCGGGCCGCCGAAGAAGCCCTGGTA
>JBBSGQ010000199.1:0-6936 GCA_038253965.1 Acidimicrobiales bacterium
GACGTGCGCGACGTATGCGCGATGAGGTCGTGGGCGGCGCAGTATGGGCTTCCGTTGCCCTGCGCTCGCGGCGCATGGCTCCCCATCCTCGGTTAGCCCGATACACAGGCTGTGGCCCTCCCTCTCATCGATCCGCCACCTCGTCGGGTCCATGTCGACGCCGGCCACTCCTTCAACGGGAGTGGCCTCACGCCTCGAACCGAGGCTCGTCCCAGAACGGCCACGGTGGCGGGATGTCGTCGGGCACGCGGTCGGTGAACTGCGCCGGACGCTTCTCGAGGAAGGAGGTGACGCCCTCACGCGCGTCGGCGGAGCGCCCCAGGTTGGCGATCGCCGGCGAGTCGAGGCGGTGAGCTTGCATCGGGTGATCAGCACCCAGCATGCGCCAGAGCAGCTGGCGGGTCATGGCGATCGACACCGCAGAGGTCTGCGTGGCGATCTCCCGGGCGATCGCGCGGGCGGCGGGCAGCAAGTCATCCGCGCCGTGGACCGAACGGACGAGACCTCGATCGAGCGCCTCGGCGGCATCGAACACCCGGCCCGTCATCGTCCACTCCAACGCGGTGCTGATACCGACCACCCGAGGTAGAAACCACGACGAGCAGGCCTCGGGCACGATCCCCCGGCGGGCGAAAACGAAGCCGAAGCGAGCCTGCTCACTGGCCAGGCGAATGTCCATAGGAAGGGTCATCGTCGCCCCGACGCCGACCGCCGGACCATTGATCGCACCGATCACCGGCTTCGTGCACGAGTAGATCCGCAACGTGACCAACCCGCCCTCGTCGCGATGCGGAGCCGGGCCGTCGGCCGCGACCCCTTCCGGGGGGTCGGGGTCGCTGACGAACGTGTCCTCGCCAGCACCCAGGTCGGCACCCGCACAGAAGCCTCGACCTCGACCGGTGACAACGACGGCGCGGACCTCCGGGTCGGCGTCGGCCCGGTCGAAGGCGCCACAGAGCTCTCGTTGCATCGGCACGGTGAAGGCGTTGAGGCGATCTGGCCGATCGAGGGTGATCGTGAGGATTCGGTCGGAGAGCTCGGTCCAGATCGTGGAGTCAGCCATGCCGGATATTGACACGCTCATGGTCCGGATCGAGGGTGCTCGAAGGTTCGGACCACTGATGCGCCTCATCAATCCATCACATCTCGCTGCCAGGCTGCGGCTTGGCCGCTCTGACGACACCAGAGGAATCGATGATGCAACGACGTTCTGCTCTCTTGATCCTGGCTGTAGGGCTCGCCCTCGTCGGGGCAGCCTGCGTCCCGCCTCCCGCGCCGTCACCGCCGGCGCCCTACCTCGACGTGCGCTACACCGACCTGCAGACCACGCCACAGGCGACGCCGTTGTCCTACGGCGCAGCGCCCGCGATCGATCCGAAGGTCGGCGCGAGCGATCCCTTCCATAGGCCACTCGATTCGGCGGGCAACGAGATCCAGCGGATGTGGTTGACCAACCCCGTTGACAACTCGGCCACTAACCGGCCAGCGATCATCTGGGTGCACGGCGGCGGGTTCAGGGGCGGCATCGGTTCTTCGTACGCATTGCTCACCGGTGTCGCCGCGGGTTATTCGCAACGCGGATACGTTTCGCTCTCGATCGAATATCGGATCGACACGACCAGCAACTGCCAGGCCGTACAGGACTACACGGGCGACCCGAACGATCCTGCTTACCTCGCCGAGCGCGCTCAATGCCTTCGCGGCATCACGGCGGCACAGCAGGACACACAGGCCGCTGTGCGCTGGGTGCGCCGGCACGCCACCGACTACCGCGTCGACCCGAACAAGGTCGCTGTGGGCGGGTTCTCGGCCGGCGCAGTGACGGCGGCGAACGTGGCCTACAACTCCGACCTCGCGGGCAACTGGGCCTATAGCCCCGAAGACGACCCACACGCCGACTCCCATGTGCAGGCGGCGTTCGGCGCGTCGGGCTGCAACTACGACCCGACGACCATCGGATCCGGCGATGCTCCTGTGTCGTTCATCCACTCGGAGCTCGACGCCGCTGTTGACTACGACAGATGCGTAGTGCCCTCGTTCGGGACCGCTCGCGCAGCCGGTTTGGTGGCCGAGCTCACGTCCTACTGCGGGGAGAGCGGCCATGCACAAGCCCTGTACAACACGTACAAGGCCGCCACCGATTCGCAGTGGACCACGTTCCTCGCGCGAGAATTGAAGATCTACAGCGGCTTGCGCCCGGCGAGCTCCGACCCATTCTGCCCCTAGCTCGAGCGGGGCGCCCGCACGGGGCTGGAGCGAACGGCACTGTCGCCCGGCGTAAGGCTGCGCGGACACGGGTCGGCCAGCCGCACATGGCACCCATCTTCGGATGGCAGGGACCTCCGGCTCCGACCGAAGACGACCAGGCGGCGGCAATCGGCTGAGGCGGCGACGAACCGGGCGTTCGGTAGGGCGTTCGAAGCTCTCGACGACGACGAGCGTGCCGATTTCGTTCAGCTGGTGAACGCCCTCGACGAATCGACCTCGGCGCCGTAGTCCAACCTGGTAGGCGCGTACGAAGCGACCATGGCGCCGTCGTCGGTCGGCCGATCAGCGGCACCTGAGGTCGACCGGCGTTCGGGCGGTCCTACGATTGCCACCCGATCCGAGCCCGAGGAAGCGATGTCGCACGGAACAGAGGCTGAGCGCCCTCACAGCCAGAAGGCGGTGATCGCGGCTCTGTTCGCCAACCTGGCTATAGCGGCCGGCAAGTTCGTGGGGTTCGCGTTCACCGGGTCCTCGTCGATGCTGGCTGAGAGCGTCCACTCGGTGGCCGACACCGGCAACCAGTGCCTGCTCCTACTCGGGGCGCGCCGGGCTCGCAAGGAGGCCGACACCGAGCATCCGTTCGGGTACGGCCGTGAACGCTACTTCTGGTCCTTCGTCGTGGCGCTTGTGCTGTTCTCGCTCGGTTCGTTGTTTGCGCTCTATGAGGCAGCGCACAAGATCCAGCACCCTGAAAAGCTCGACAAACCGACGTGGGCGTTCGCCATCCTCGGCTTCGCGATGCTCATGGAAGGCCTCTCGTTCCGCACTGCAGTGAAGGAAAGCGCCGCCGCCAAAGGCGACGCCACGTACCGCCAGTTCATCAGGCACGCCAAGGTGCCGGAACTACCGATCGTGTTGCTCGAAGACTTTGCTGCGCTGTGCGGCCTTGCGTTCGCCCTGGCGGCAGTGATCGCGACGGTGGTCACCGACAACGGCGTGTGGGACGGCTACGGCACTCTGGCTATCGGCGTGCTCCTCGGCATCGTGGCTGCGGTGCTCGCGGTCGAGATGAAGAGCCTCCTCATCGGCGAGGCCGCCGGCCGCAAGCAGCTCGAGGCGATCTGCGCCGCCATCGAGATCGAACCTGGTGTGGTCGGGCTGATCCACATGCGAACCGAGCACCTGGGACCCGACGAGCTGTTGGTGTGCGCGAAGGTCGAGTTCACACACCAGCTGACCTTTGTCGAGGTGGCCGAGGCAGTCGACCGGGTCGAACGCAACGTGCGAGCGAACGTGCCCGAGGCGCGGATCATGTACATCGAACCCGACGTGCACGAGCAGCACCGCGGCAAGCCTCCGGTGCCCGATCATGAGGGCCACCTCGACCACGACGACCCGCTCTGGGCGGCGATCACCGGCCAGCAGCCGACTGTCGACGGCGCACCGCAGCCGAGCGGAACCTGAAGCCCACCGATCAATCAGACAGTGCGAGCGCCGGCGACGACTCCGATCCCTTGCCGATCACGTTGCGATGCCATCTGTGCGTCGCGCTCGTCGCTCATGGTGGCACTCGTGAGGCTCTGCAGACGGTCGAGCTGGTCCTGAAGAACCGGTATCCGTTCGGGTGGGGCCACCGTCTTGAGGTCTTCGAGCGCGGCGTGCAGCCGCCGGGAGACCTGGGGAGAACTTGCTCCCACGATGCGGATCTCGTCGAAGGCCAGATGGATGTAGGCATCCCAGTCCATCGAGGGCACGACGAGCCGAAGCTGACCTTCAGCATCCGTGTGCTCTCCGTCAGGAAATGAACGGGGCGCGATCTGTCGGAGGCAGTCGTGCAGCCGATCGATGGCTTGCACGGCGGTGGTGGGATCCTGGAACGGCGACTCGGACAACGAACGCTCAGCGATGTCGACCAGGAGGCGTAGGCCATAGGCCACGTCCTGATCGAGCGTTCGTTCCAGACTGAGAACCACCTCACCCGTCACGTCATCGTGTCTGAGCTCCTCGGCATCGCCACGGACGCGGAATAACGGTGCCCCGGCCGGAACGAACTCCCCGAGAGCGGGCACCATGTCGAGCGTGCAACCCGCTTTGCGAGCCACCTCGACCAAGGGCTCGTGCGAGATGTGTGACACCACGCCGGAATGCGGAGCGACGACCACCCGACGGTCGGACTGCTCGAGGGACTCACCGCCCTCGGGGTAGAGCTCGCCGAGCAGCTTGCGGGTGTCGCTGCCCACCAGTTCGATCAGCGAGGCGACTCGCAGCGACTGACCGATGTGGTGCACGTACAGCACCAGCACTGCAATGCTGATCAACACGAGCACGAAGGCAACGACTATCGACAGCCCGGGCACCTGGCCACCGTTGTCGAAGTTGACCGCTCGCATAGCCAGCATGGCGTGAGCGAAGGTGGCGACGAAGATCCCGATCGCCATCTGGCTCGGCTTGTCCTGCAGGATCGTCTGGACGATCCGGGGCGAGAACTGCCCCATCGCCAACTGCACGACCACCATCGTGATCGTCAACACGAGGGCGGCCAGCGAGACCATCGAGGCAGCCACCGTGGACAGGATCGAGAGCGCAGCATCGGGTCCACCGGTGAGCGAGTCCGGGATGAGCTTGAAGTCGAAGCTGCGATCGATGGCAAGCGTTCCGAACGAGAGCACCACGCCGCCCAGAACGCACATGACCGGTACGAACCAGAGACCGGTTCGCACACTTTTCAAGAACTTGAAGGCCCGCACCGCGTGTCCTTACCCAGCAGTCGCAAGAGCCATCGCCGGATCTGGGTTTTGAGAGCGCTCAATTCTTGACGTACCTTGTCGGGATTCGGACGTCGGCGTCGTACCATGACCCGACGCAGACGCATCGACGAAGGGATCCCGATGGCCATCCGCTTGGGCGACGAAGCCCCCGATTTCACAGCTGACACCACCGACGGCACTGTCAACTTCCACGAATGGAAGGGCGACAGCTGGGCTGTCCTGTTCTCGCATCCGAAGGACTTCACCCCTGTGTGCACGACCGAGCTCGGTGCGGTCGCTGCGCTCAAGCCTGAGTTCGACAAGCGCAACACCAAGGTGATCGGCGTGTCAGTCGACCCGCTCGAGAGTCACCAGGCATGGAAGGCAGACATCGCCGACGTCACCGGCCATGAGCTCAACTTCCCCCTGATCGCAGACCCGGACCGCAAGGTCGCCGATCTGTACGACATGATCCACCCCAACGCGAGCGACACCGCCACCGTGCGGTCGGTGTTCGTGATCGGTCCAGACAACAAGATCAAGCTGACCCTCACGTATCCGGCTGCGACCGGTCGCAACTTCGACGAGTTGCTCCGGGTGATCGACTCCCTCCAGCTGACTGCGAACTACAGCGTGGCAACGCCAGCGGACTGGAAGAACGGCGAGGATGTGATCATCGTTCCTGCCGTCTCTGACGAGGATGCCAAGGCGAAGTTCCCGAGGGGCTTCGAAGCGAAGAAGCCCTACCTGCGGGTCACGCCCCAGCCCGACAAATAGCCGTTCGCTTGGTCCATCCCGATACCCCGTAGGGTATGGAGATGGACGAAGCGAACGGAGAGACGGCCGAGGACGTCCGGGCGGATGTGCACCGACGGCTGCGACGGGCCGAGGGACAGGTCAGGGCCGTAGTGCGGTTGCTTGACGAGGATGCCGACTGTCGTGCCGTCCTCACCCAACTCTCCGCGGCGACCCGGGCCCTGCAGCAAGCTGGGTTCCGGCTGCTCGCCTCCAACGTCACGGCCTGCGTCACCTGTCCCGACGACCAGCGTGACGGCCCGGACCTCGACGAGTTGGAGCGGTTGTTCCTCAAGCTGTAGCGAGTGTCGCCGATCTGGGTCGTCTGGGTACCGTCTCGGTCCTCGAGTGCCCCAAGTCGGTGGGATCCGCTCTAGGCAGGGACATGCGCGGTGGTGGCACCAACCGCCAGGTCGAAGGCGTTGACCCAACCAGGCGCCTCGAGGCCGAGCGTCTCGAGGCGAGCGCGGGCTTCGGCTAGGGCCTCGGCTGCGGTTGCCTCACCGAGACACGACAACCCGGTCGCTTCCGCCAGCCGGGTCACGGCTTGAGCCACGACGTCGCCGGTGTCGTCGGCCATGTCCCGGGACTGGCCGAGCCACGTGATGGCCTCCGTTCGACGACCGGCGCGAGCCTCGGCCAGTCCTGCGCCGATCGCAGCCATCACCCGGTCGAGATACGTCGCTCCCCGGAGCTCGTCAACCTGCCGGGCCGAGCGGACGGCGTCTTCGCCGGCGCCGACAGCCGCCTCGGCAAGGCTTCGGACGGCAACCGCGTAGGGAGGAGTCGCTTTGGTCCGTATTGCCACGTCGTCGAGCCGGCTGAGCGCGCCAGCGGCGTCACCTTGCTGGATCGAAGCCAGCGCGAGGGCGACGGTCTTATCGAGATCGCCAACGGTGTGGGCCGGCGGCACGAACAGCTTGTCGGCGTCGGGTTCGAGGGTCAGCCGGTCGAGCTCACCCAGCTGGGTAGCGATCGCCAGCGCTGCGGTTCTCGCCAAGTTCACCGTGTCGCCCGCCACGTCGCTCCCGTCTGACGCTCTGCGCGCCTGACCGATGGCAAGGAAGCCGTCGTCGATCCGACCGGTCATGGCCAACGCCCGACCGAGCACAGAGCCGGCTTGGGTGAGTCCGAACAGATCGTGGATGGCCTCGAATGACTCTCGTGCGCTCGTGGCCAGCTCGAC
>JBBSGQ010000200.1:0-6935 GCA_038253965.1 Acidimicrobiales bacterium
CAGCCAACCGTCTGATCTCACGTTCAAGCTCTGGGCTCACCCGCTTGGGCACCTGCAACCTCCTCGATCGAGTCAACCAACCTGGTTGACGCGCCGAGCTGTTGCGGTGATCCCTTGAATCCGCCTGAGCACTACCCGCCCAAGTGGGGCCAGATCAGGTGAGCACACCCAATGCGCTGACCTGCGCCTTCTTCCTAGGTTCGGAGCGGTCGAAGGGATGACCCTCTGACTGGTGTTTAGATGGTCATCCCGGTGAGCCGGCGCTGCCGGCACACGGCGGGTCACGGGTGTGCGCGGGTCCGGGGAACAGGATCGCCTCAGGCGCTTAATCCGCTGGCCGGTCGTTGCGGTCGGCGGCTGGTCAGCGTCAGCGCGTTAACGAAAATGATCCTCTCCGACCGCTTTCCCAAGGCGCTCGGCCACGGCTGGCACGAAGAAGCCGGCACCGCTGTGACCCACTACGACGAGTGTGGACCACTCCGGTGGGATCGTCGCGGCGGCCGCCGAGATCAACACTTCCGGGGTTCCGGTCATGGCTGCGACCCGTAGGTCGGGCACCGCTGCCTCGTGTAGCACGCGCGCAGCGCAGGGCTGGCCCACCGCCACGTCGCCGGACCCACGAGCGGGTTGTGAGAAGAGCGAACGGCATCGCAACTAGCCTGCTTCACACGCCATGGAGCCGAAGTGGGACAGTTGCGGATTTCCGCAGCCGGGCGTTCATCGTCCCAATGGTTGGGTTTCGTAGATCTCGGCGGCATCGACACAGGGGTGCGCTCGACGGAGGTGCGTTCGCGATCGTGGATTACTGCGTCGGAGTCGGCGGTGGGGATTGGAGGCCTCCTAGGAGTTGTGCCCATACGGGTGCAACTTCGGCGCGTGTTCGATTTGGGTCAGCGGAGCTGGCGACCAGAGTGCCCATCGCGTTTGAGATGGCGAGGAGGACGCGGACGACTGGTTCGACTGGTTGGGGTGGGAGTACGCCTGCGTTCATGAGGTAGGTCACGGCTGCGGTGACGGTGGGGTGAAAGTGGGCGTCGTCGATGCTTTGCCAGTCCTTGTAGCCGAGGATGGCTGGCGCTTCGAGCATGAGCACGCGTCCGATTCCTGCGGTAGGTGCTTGTTCGAGGAATGAGATCCAGCCGGCCACGAACGCTTCCCAGGGTTCGTCATGTTTCCCTGCGTTCTGGTCGACGTGTGCTGCGAGTTCGTCCTGGATGTCTTCGATCACGGCGCGAAACAGCGGCTGTTTGCCACCGAAGTGGTGGTACACCGCGCCCCGGGTCACGCCTGCGTCGCGGGCGATGTCGTCGATTGAGGTGTCGGCATAGCCCTTGTCCTCGAACAGCCGCCGTGCCGCGGCGGCGAGCTTGTCTTGGGTCTCTCGAGAACGTTCCTCGTTGGTACGGCGATCAGTCATCAGACCTCCTCGCGAGACATGCATGGTACATGTATGTTCGTGGTGATGAGTCGCTTGAGGGCCGTACCGGGCATCGACCCGCAGCTGGTTCGTCGCCGAGCTGAGCTGCTCGGACTGCTCCGGCGGGTTCGATCGCTCACGCTTGTGGGTGTGGTTGTGGTTGTCGCCGCTACTGCCGTGCTGCCGGCTGCGTTCGCAGTGGCGACGGGCGTCCTGATTGATCGGGTTCCCGGAGCGGTGCATCAGGGGCTCAGTTCGGCGCCGGGCCGTGGACTGTTGGTGGCGCTCGGTGTGGTGGCGTCGCTGTTGGTGCTTGAGCGGGTCATGGCGCCGGCTTCGGAGGCGATCCGATTCGTGGCGGGTCGTCAGGTCGATGCCGACATGCGCGCCGAAGTGCTTGCGGCTTTGGAGCAGCCGGCCGGCATCAGACACCTCGAGGACCCTGAGGTGCTCGATCGTCTGAACACGATGAAAGGGAGCCTGTTCGGGTCGGCGGGGGCGGCGTCGGTGGCCGCGTTGGGCATCCTCGGACGGTACCTGCAGACCGTGGCGGCGTTGCTGGTTGTCGCATGGTTCTCGTGGTGGCTCGCGGTATTTGTTGGGTTGATCATCCTGGGCATCCGGCGTCGCTGGCACCGAGCGTTCGGCGAGCTGGCCGGCGCGCTGATGCGCAGCGGAGGCGATCTTCGGGAGGTGGCCTACACCGTCGACTTGGCGGTGCTGCCACCGGCGGCCAAGGAGCTGCGGGTCTTCGGGTTGCTGGACTGGTTGGTGGCTCGAGCACGCCGGTTGTGGGACCAGGCGGTGGCAGGCCCGTTCGCGGTGCGCGCCCGGTTGCGGCGAAGCGCCAACCTCGAGCTCACCTTGCTGGGCGGCGCATACGGGCTGACCTTCGTGTTGTTGGCCAGGGCGGCGGTGCATGGCGAGGTTGGCCTGGGCCTTGTGGCGGCCGTTCTGCAAGCCGAGTTCTCCGCCGCGCAGTTGATCGCACCGACCGGCGACGACTTCGCCACCGCCCCCGGCCAGGCAGCCCAGCGTTCCGCCCGTGAGGTGGTCGAAGCGGCGGAGCGGGCCCCACAACCAGCCGGGACGCGCCGCGTGATGCCGTTTCTCGCCGAGGGCATTGTCTTCGAGGATGTCAGCTTCACCTATCCCGGGTCGGACGTGTCCGTGCTCGACGACGTCGACCTGATCATTCCGGCGGGGCAGTCGCTGGCGTTGGTCGGCCTCAATGGCGCGGGCAAGACCACGCTGGTCAAGCTGCTCTGCGGGCTATACCAGCCGTCGGGCGGCCGGATCACCGTCGACGGAGTTCCGTTGTCGGAGCTCGATCTTGGTGACTGGCGGCGAAGAATCGCGGTCATCTTCCAGGACTTCGTTCACTACGACCTGACCGCGATCGACAACATCGCGTTCGGAGCTCTGCACGCCGGACTTGATCGTGATGGTGTGATCCGCGCTGCGGAACGAGCGGGAGTGCTGCGGGCGATCGAGGCGCTCCCCCACGGATGGGACACGGTGCTGTCGCGCCAGTACGAGGGGGGCGGCGAGTTGTCGGGCGGGCAATGGCAACGCCTGGCGCTGGCCCGAGCCCTTTATGCCGTTGACCACGGCGCCGGGATGCTCGCCCTCGATGAACCCACCGCGAACCTCGACGTGCGGGCCGAGGCCGATCTGTTCAACGAGTTCCTGACGTGGACCGGCGAGGCGACGTCGCTTCTGATCTCACACCGGTTCTCGACCGTGCGCCGGGCGGCGCATATCGCAGTACTGGATAGTGGCCGAATCACCGAGACCGGCACCCACGACGAACTCGTGGCCACCCAAGGCCGCTACTCGTCGCTGTTCCAACTCCAAGCAGCCCAATACCAACCAGGCGCACCACCAACGGCGAACGCCGATGGCTGACCGGTTCCGCGACATGCGGTTGATGCTGGCCACGGGCTGGCGGATCGACCGGCGCCTCACCGCGTCGCTCGTCGCGTTGACCGTGGCGACCAACGCAGCCGCAGTGCTGCGGGCCCTGTGGTTCAAGTTGCTCATCGACGCGGTGGTCCACGCCGACCTGAACGGCGCAGTTCGATGGGCTGTGGTCCTTTCCGTCAGCGACGCCTTTCGATCCTGGGCGCTGGTTGGCTCACAGATGGACCGCCAAGACCTCCACGATCGAGCCCTTCAGCACTTCCAGGAACAGGCCATGCGCCTCACCGGAGCCGTTCCCAGCATCGAGCACCACGAACGCCAGGAACACCTCGACCGAGTATCAGTCTTCCGTGGCTCCTTCGCCACCCTGGCCAGCGCCCTCGGCAACGTCGTCGACGGGATCGCCCAACTCGTGCGAGCTGTCCTCACGGTCGCGCTCCTAGCGACCCTGCACCCGGCGTTGCTCGCCCTGCCGCTGTTCGCCCTTCCCTCCCTCATTGCGGGAAGACGAGCCGAGCACATCAGCCAGCGCGCCCAGCTCGCAGCAGCCGCTCCGGCCCGCCGGTCCGAACACCTGTGGTCTCTGCTGACCAACCCCACTACGGCCAAAGAGCTGCGCGTCTTCAACCTCGGACCCGAGCTGCGCCAACGCGACAGCGAGACCTTCGAGCGCCTCACCCAAATCCACACGGCAGCCAAGATCAAAGCCGGTCTCATCGGTGCCGCAGGCTGGAGCGTGTTCGCCCTTGGCTATCTCGCAGCCATCCTGCTGATCGTCTACCGAGCAGCCAACGGCGACGCCACAGCCGGTGACGTACTGCTCGCAGTCGTACTGGCCGGACAGGTCAACTTCCAAGTCGCCGGGGCGGTCGACCTCGTCGGACTCCTCACTCAAACGTCGCACGCAGTGGGCCACTACCGATGGCTACTCGACTACGCCAGCGACCGCACCCGCGCCCACGGCAACCGGCCCACGCCAACCCGCATCACCGACGGCATCGACCTCGACCGGGTCAGCTTCACGTACCCAGGCACCGACACCACCGTGCTCAGCGACATCAACCTGCGCCTGCCGGCAGGGTCGGTGGTCGCCCTCGTCGGAGAGAACGGAGCGGGCAAGACCACCCTTGTGAAACTGCTCATGCGTCTCTACCAACCCACCACCGGGCGGATCACCGTCGACGGCACCGATCTCACGCAGATAGACCTCGAACAGTGGCGCACCCGCACGTCGGCGACCTTTCAGGACTACATGCGCTACGAGTTCATCGCACGCCACACCGTCGGTGTCGGCGACGTCGACAAGCACGACGACACCGAGACCGTGCTCGCCGCGCTCGACGCCGCAGGCGGCCGCGACCTGCCGACCCGCCTGCCCCACGGGCTCGACAGCCAGCTCGGCCGACAGTTCCGAAACGGCACCGACCTCTCCGGAGGCCAATGGCAGACCCTCGGTCTCGGTCGAGCCATGATGCGCAACCCGCTCCTACTAGCCCTGGACGAACCGACCGCCGCCCTCGACGCCGCAGCCGAACACGACCTGTTCCAGCGGTACGCCAACCAAGCGCGACAACTCGGCACCGCCAACGGCGCCATCACTCTGCTGGTCAGCCATCGGTTCTCCACGGTGCGCATGGCCGACCTCATAGTCGTTCTCCAACACGGCCACATCACCGAAGTCGGCGACCACCACCAACTTCTGGCCAACGACGCGCTCTATGCCGAGCTGTACGGCATCCAGGCCCGCTCGTACCAATAACGCTCATCGAATCGAGAACCGACCATGTCCGCCAATGCCGATCTCACCTACAACCCCCTCGATCCCACCTTTCTGGCTGACCCATACCCCACCTACCGGCGTCTGCGCGACGAAGACCCCGTTCACCGCAGCCCATTCGGATTCTGGGTGCTCTCCCGTCATCGAGATTGCTTTGCGCTCCTTCGTGATCCGCGCTGCAGCGTCGATTACCGCAACCTGCGGCACTCCCTCGAAGACGATCCCGATCCGACTGCTGCCCGTAGCCTCAAGGACCTCTACACATTCCTGTTCTTGGACCCGCCGGAACACACGCGCATCCGCGGCCAGCTTGGGCAGGCGTTCAGCAACGACGCCGTCCACCTGCTGGAGCCGTTCATCGATCAACGGGTTCGCGATGTCAACGCACGCCTGACCGAAGGTGAGAGTCTCGATCTCGTCGCCGAGCTCGCCTACCCGCTCCCCATCGACGTCATCTGTCGGATCCTCGGTCTAGATGACACCGACTGGCAACAGGTCCGCTCATGGTCCAAAGCACTCGCACGAGGTCTCGATCCCGAGTTCACCCAGACCGAGGACAGCCTGGTCATCGGCCAGCACGCCATGCACGAGCTGCTCGGGTACTTCCGCGACGAGATTGGGCGCCGGAAGCGCAAGCCCACAAACGGGTTGCTCACCGATCTCGTCGCAGCCGGCCAGTTGAGCGGCGACGAGATCGCACGCAACTGCCTGCTGCTACTCGTCGCGGGACACGAGACCACGGCCAACCTTCTCGGCAACGGGCTCCTCGCCCTGCTCGAACCCCAGCACGAACACCTCAGACAGCGGATCTCCGACGACGCCTCTACCGAACTGCTGGACCGAACCGTGGAAGAAGCTCCTCCGGTATGACTCACCGATCCAAGTCACCAAACGCATCCCTCACGCCGAGCCCATCGACGTCGACGGCACCACACTTGCCCCCGGCGACATGGTGGTGCTGCTGCTCGGCTCCGCCAACCGCGACCCTGACGTCTTCGACAACCCGGATCAACTCGACATCGACAGGACCAACAACCCGCACGTCGCGTTCGGAGGCGGGGCCCACTACTGCATCGGAGCCAAGCTCGCCCGCTTCGAAGTCAACATCGCGCTGCGAACGCTTGCGCCGACCCTGCCCCACCTCATCATCGACCGACCTCCGCCGGTCAAAGAAGGTGTCATCGTCCGAGGCCGCGACAACCTGTGGGTGCGTATGGCGAAATCGGCGCCGGTTCGATGACCATCGAAGGTTTCGACGCTCAGCGCACGCGACCAGACAAATACGACACAAGGCGCTAGTTGTCCCCGCAGCGAGAGAGGCTGAACAGCGCGTCCCAGTGTGCCGCTCGAGGTGACCCGAGTTGGATCAGCTGCCTGCGACGAAAGCGACTACGACGTAGGCGGAGTGTCGGTCGAAGTTCTCTCGGCGACGGTCGTAGATAGTCGCGGTTGTCGGGTTGGCGTGGCGGGGGCGCTCCAAGAAGGTCGAGAACCTGGCCCATGCCGTGAGCCTCCACTACATGCACTACAACTTCGCCCGGCCCCACCAGACGCTCTCCAAGGTCGCTGGCAAGCCCACCACCCCGGCGATGGCCGCTGGTGTCGCTAATCGCATCTGGTCGCTCACCGACATCGCCGCCATGCTTGACTGACCCAGGTGGAGGATGTTCGGTGTCGCCCGGCCGGAGCTGAGGACTTTACGTTTCTCGCGACGATGCTTGGTGAGGCCGCAGTCTGGCGGCCCGACAAGCCAAAACCGACCGCTGACCAGGTACTCGCCGATCCGCGTTACGCGCTGTACCTCGCTGGATGGCCGAG
>JBBSGQ010000201.1:0-6924 GCA_038253965.1 Acidimicrobiales bacterium
TCGTGCATTCGAAGGTGATGTGTTGGGCTGCGCTCGACCGTGGTCTCAAGTTGGCAGAAGAGTGCATGCGTCGCGCTCCGACCCGCCGGTGGAAGAAGGTTCGCGACGCCATCGGCCATTCAGTTGAGACCAGGGGCTACGACAACGGGCGAGGGGTCTTCGTTCAGGCCTATGGAAGCGAGAAGCTGGACGCCGCTCTGCTCCTGTTGCCGGCGTTCGACTTCGTCGCCTACGACGACGAGCGCATGGTCCGCACGACCGATGCCATTCGCGAGGAGCTCGACGATGGCGGCCTGTTGCGCCGCTACCTCCACGACGACGGACTCGGCGGCACGGAGGGCGTGTTCATCGCTTGCACGTTCTGGCTGGCCGAGTGCCTGGCCTATCAGGGCCGACACGCCGAAGCGTTGGATGCGTTCAACCGGGCGGCGGCCACCGGCAACGACCTCGGCCTCTTCTCCGAGGAGTACGACCCGAAGCGTCGGGAACTGCTCGGCAACTTCCCGCAAGGTCTGACCCACCTCTCTCACATTGCAGCAGCCGTTGCGCTGAAGCGAAGCGAGGATGTGACATCGAGCTGAGCTCAGCGGCGGACGGCCCGTACTCCGACAGCCGCAGCAAGGGCGCCAATCCCCACCACGATGGACCGGTGGGTCGTAGCCCACCACTGCGGGCTACCAGCGTGAGAACGGTCGTCGAAGGTGCCATGGGCGCCGTGATCGGCGTCGTTGTCGACCGGCTCCCACAGGTTGGCCGGGCGCTGTGGATCGGTGGGCTGATCGGTTTGCTGACTCGAGAACCCGGTTCGGCCGAGGTAGCGATCGAGTAGTCCGGGCACGACTGCGTTGGCCAGCAGTGTGCCGGCCGTCGACGCGCCGACCCAGTACTCGCGGCGCCCAGGGTGGTTCGCGGCGTGGACGACCGCGCGGGCCGCCACTTCCGGCTGGTAGATCGGCGGCACCGGCTGCGCCTGATGAGCCAACCGGGACAACACCCAACTGAACTGCGGCGTGTTGACCGCCGGCATCTGCACCATGGTCGTACGGACGGCGCTGCCCTCGTGCAGCAGCTCGCAGCGCAGCGACTCGTTGAAGCCCTGGATCGCATGCTTCGAGCCGCAGTAGGCGGACTGCAGCGGTATGCCGCGATAGGCCAAGGCCGAGCCCACCTGGACGATGACGCCCTTGTTGCGGGGCCGCATCCGGTCGAGTGCCACCCGGGTGCCCCACACGAACCCGAGGTAGGCAACTTCGGTGGTGCGGCGGAACTCGTCGGGCTGGATCTCCCAGAACGGCGCGAACACGGAGCTGAAGGCGTCGTTGACCCAGATGTCGATCGGGCCGAGCTCTCGTTCGATCGTGTCGGCCGCCGCGTCGACCTGATCGAAGTCCGCCACGTCAGTGGGGACCGCCAACGCTTTCCGGCCCGCCGCTTCGACATCGTGCGCCGCGGCCTGGAGGCCTGCTTCGCCCCGGGCGATGAGTCCTACGTCGTCGCCCTCCCGGGCGAACGCCTGGGCCACCGCCCGGCCGATCCCGGCCGATGCTCCCGTTACGGCCACCACCCGTCCAGTCATCGTCAGACCTCCTTGCGGTATCGCTCCGCGTCGGTTCGTTTCAGTTCGAGCCCCATGCCGGGACGTGACAGATCCGGCTCGAGGTAGCCGCCTGTCGGATCGAGGACGCCGTCGAACAGAAGCCGGTCGACCCGCGCATGGTCGGCGAAGTACTCCACGTGGCGCAGGTTCGGCACCGCGCAGGCCGGATGGGCGTGCAGCGATGGTGCGCAGTGGGCGGATAGGTCGAGGCCATGGGCGGCGGCCACTGCTGCGCTCCGCAGCCACTCGGTGATCCCGGCACAGCGCGATACGTCGGCCTGGAGCACGTCGACGGCCCCTGCCGCGCACATCCGCTCGAAGTACACGAGGTCGTAGCCGTACTCGCCGGCGGCCACGTCGATGTCAGTGAGGCCACGGATCTCGGCCAGGCCGTCGAGGTCGTCCGAGGAGACGGGTTCCTCGAACCACGTCACGTTCTGCTCGGCGAAGGAGCGAGCCAAGCGGACGGCCTGCTTGCGCGTGTAGGCGCCGTTGGCGTCGACGAACAGCTCGGCGTCGTCGCCGATCGTTCGGCGGGCCAGGGCCACCCGGTCGATGTCTCGTTCTGGACGCGTGCCCCATGCTGTGCCGATCTTCATCTTCACCCTCGGGATGCCGGCGCCGTTGACCCATCCGTGGAGCTGGGTAGCCAGGTCTTGCTTGGTGAACGAGGTGAAGCCTCCGCTGCCGTACACCGGCACCGCGTCGCGAACCATGCCGAGCACACGGCACAGTGGCTGGCCGAGCAGCTTGGCCTTCAGGTCCCACATGGCGATGTCGACCGCGGCGATGGCCATCGACGCGACCCCCGGACGGCCGAGGTTGCGGATGGCCGCCACCATCTCGACCCATGCGCTGGGCGGGTCAAGCGCTTCTGCGCCGACCACCGCAGGAGCGAGCACGTCGCGCACGAGCGGTGCGCACGCCCCTGTGGCATACGTGAAGCCGAGGCCGCGTTGGCCGCCGGCGGACGGTTCGGCGACGACCACTGTCGTCGCTGTCCAGGTGAAGGTCCCGTCAGACTCCGGCGCCTTCAGCGGCACCGTGTACACGCTGACGTCGAGGCCGTCGACGGCAGGCATCACTCGCCGTAGGCGATCGTGGTGATGAGGGCGTTCTCGGCCTGGCGCGAGTCGAGCCGGGTGTGCTGCACGACGACCGGCACGTCGCTGTGGATGACCGAGGCGTAGTTAGTCGCGACGGGAACGGGCTCGGGATCGATTAGATCGTTGAACCGCTGGTGCACGGTACGACGAGCGGGCACCGTCAACTCATAGGGACCGCCAGGATCGCGGTCTTCGTAGAAGACGGTGATGCGCACGTGCGCATCGCGATTGCCGGTGTTCACGATGCAGGCCGTCTCGTGGCTGAGCAACTCCGGTTGCGGACCGTTGCTCCACCCGGGGATCCAGCCCTCGGCGATCACCCACGTCGTCTTCCCCAGCGGTTCCATCGGAGCTCCTGCCACTCGAGCATAAGGTCTATCGTGTCACGATACATGTTGTGGCTGAGGTGGTCCTCAGCGAGCGAACCCGCGGTTGGCCGACGCGAGGTGATCGGCGCAGCGGGCGGCGAGCGCCATGATGGTGAGAGCCGGGTTCGCGCTGCCCTGGGTCGGCAGCACACTGCCGTCGGTCACGTACAGGTTCGGCACGGCGAACGAGCGGAGGCTCGCGTCGACGACGCCGTCGGCAGGGGTGGCGCCCATTCGACAGCCGCCCACGAGGTGGGCGTAGCGCTCGATGGTGACAGTGTCCTGAGCACCGGCCGCGCTGAGGATCTCGGCCATCTTGGCTGCGCCCGCCCGCAGCAGCGCCCGGTCGTTGTCACATTGGGAGTAGCTGAACCGGGCCACCGGGATGCCGAGGCGGTCGGTGTCGTCGGCCAAAGTGACGCGGTTGGCGGCCAGCGGTAGGAACTCACAGAGGACGCCGAGCGTGGCCCAGTGCACGTAGTCGCGCACGTACTCGCGCAGCACTGCTCCCCAGTGGCCTTCAGCCACGACGTGTTCCGCCCAGGTGATGGGCAGCGGCCCGACGCACTGTATTGAGAAGCCGCGCTTGTGATCGGACCGGGGATCGGTCTCATAGAACTCTTCGGTGGACACCTCCGGCGGCGGTGCTTTGTACATGCGCACCTCCTGTTCGAACCGCCCGGCGGTCTGCGCTGCGCCTTGCACCATGACGTAGCGGCCGACGAGGTCGTGGTCGTTGCAGAGGCCATCGGGAAACCGAGACGAGGTCGAGTTGAGCAGCAGCCGGGGCGTTTCGATGGCGTAACCGGCGACCGCCACCAATCGCGCCCGTTGTCGGCACTCGACGCCGTCGCGCCGGTAGATGACACCGGTGGCCCGACCGTCAGGGCCGATCTCGACCTGCTGCACCATGCTGTCTGGGCGGATCTCCGCGCCGTGGGCCAACGCGTCGGGAACGTGGGTGATCAGCGTCGATGCCTTGGCGTTGACCTTGCAGCCCTGGAGGCAGAACCCGCGGTAGATGCAGTGAGGGCGGTTCCCGAAGCGGCCGTTGGTGATGGCCACCGGGCCGACGCGGGCCCGGATGCCGGTGCGCTCGCAGCCGCGGAGGAAGAGGGCACCGAGGCCGCTCACCGGGTGCGGCGAGTGGGGGTAACGATGCGGGTCCCCCCAGGGCCATGCCTGCCCGGCCACCGGCAACTCCTCTTCGATGGCCTCGTAGTACGGCTTGAGCTGCTCGTAGCTGATCGGCCAGTCCTTGCCCACCCCGTCCACCGACTCGGTGCAGAAGTCCGACGGATGGAACCGTGGCGTGTAACCGGCGTAGTGCACGGTGCCGCCGCCCACTCCCCGGCCTGAGTTGTTGGCCCCGAGCGGAACGGGGTTGTCGCCGGCGACCACCCGGGGCTCGGTCCAGTACAAGTGGTGGGAGCCACGCTCGTCACTGACCCAGTCACGGTCGGGATCCCAGAACGGCCCGGCGTCCATGGCCACGACCCGCCAGCCCGCCCGAGCCAGTCGTTGGGCCAGTACCCCGCCTCCGGCGCCGCACCCGACGATGACGATGTCAACTTCGTCATCGTCGTCGAAGCGCCGCATGTCGCGGCGCAACCCGTGATTGGTCCTGGTGCCGTCGTTCGGCAGGAGCCAGGCCGACTCGTTGCGGGCTCGTACCGACTTCACGGCTCGTCACCGCGGTGTCGTTTCCAGGCCCGTTCCACCCGGTGGGCCCAGGGCTCGGGGTCGATGGCGTCTTGTTCGGTGACCTCCCAGTGCTCGCGCCGATCGAGGCCGAGGTTGGCGTAGCCGACGGGGTAGGCGGGGCCGCCGAAGCCCATCTCGCTCCACGCGTCCGGATGGGAGTAGAACGCGGCGCAGGCGTAGCGCATCCACAGGTTCCATAGGTGGGCCGCCGGTAGACCGCCCCACCGGTCAGCGGTGCGAATGTCCTCCAGCAGCTCGTGGCGTTGTCGGTCGGTGAGCTCGTCGAAACGTCGCTGCCAGCGGTCCCGGGCGTCGTCGTCGAGCAACTGCAGGGAGCGTCGCCAGGCGTCGGCGTCGTGGGGTAGATCGTCGTGGCGCCAGCCGTCGGTCTCGTCATCGGCCAATCGAGTGTCGATCAGTTCGAGGACAGGGACCGGCCGGCCCTCGTCGAGGGCGAGCAGGGCATGGAGCAGTGCACCGGCGACACGCACCTCATCGTCGGTGAAGAACCGAAGCGGACCCGGCGGTCCGACCCGGCCGAGCACGACGTGGCGGGTGACCGGATCCCACGTGCCGGCCCGGTCCACGACGTCGTAGCCGGGGAAGTGCTCGGTGCCCATGGACCTACTGTTCGCGACGCAGGACCGCGGCGAGCAGTCCCATGCCGCCGACCAGGCTGAACAACAGCGGGGCGAACAGTGGCGGCCCCATCTCGGCGTTGTAGCGAGCGAACTGCCACCCGCCCGGCCGTTGAGCGATGCCTCGGATGTGCAAGTACGTGCCTTGCAGCCCGTTCATCAGCACCAAGCCGGACGTGAGCGGCAGGGCGGTCTTGGCCACGCGGCGGCTGAACACACCGCCCACGCCGGCGGCGGCCACCACGGGACTCAGCGCGACGGGGATGTACATCATCCGGTTGCCGAAGCTGGCGCGATCGTGTTCGAGCCAGATCTCCGCGCCGGCCACGACAGCCCCGATCGCCGTGAGGCCGGAGAGGGAACGCTCGAACCGGCCGTGCTCCACGTTGCGGAGCAGGTGATCGAGGACGTGCTCGGGGCCCTCGATGGCGTCGGCCACGTCGGTCAGGGCAGTCACGACCGGAACTCCGAGATCTTGTCCCGGAACAGGGTGCTGGCGATGGTGGCCTTGTGCGGTTGGCCCTTTAGGAACGCCTCGGCGAACTTGAGGGCTTGGTCGTAGCTGATCTTGCCCGGCATCGGTGGCTCGTCGGGGTTCACCCGTACGTCGACCAGCGCGGGGCCGGGGTGGGCCAGCGCTTCGCGCACCGCAGCATCGAGGTCACCAGGTTTCTCCACCTGGATCCCCAGGCCGCCGGATGCGGTGGCCCAGGGTGCGTAGTTCGAGTACTCCTGGAAGCGGACGCCGAACTCCGGGTAGCCCAGCACCATCTGCTCCCAGAGGATCTGACCGAGCGAGCCGTTGTTGTTGACGAACACCTTGATCGGCAGGTCGTACCGGGCCGCGGTTTGGAACTCGGCCATCAACATGGCGAACCCACCGTCGCCCACGAAAGCGATGCACTGACGTCGGGGGAACGCCCACTGGTGGGCGATGGCGTAGGGCAGACCCGGCGCCATGGTGGCCAGGTTGCCGGACAGGAAGAACCGGCGGTCACCGCGGATGGTCCAATGCCGGGCCGCCCAGGTGGCGATCGTGCCGGAGTCCGACGAAAGGATGGCGTCGTCGTCGGCGTACCGGTCGACCAGGCTGATCAGGTACTGCGGAGCGATGGGGGAGCGGTCAGGGTTCTCCAGCGCAGCCATCCGCTCCCGCCACTTCACCATGCCTTCCTGGGCGGTCTGCAGGAAGCTCCGTTCGGTCTTGCGCTCAAGCAGCGGAATGAGCGCTCGCAGCGTCTCGCCGGCATCACCCACGAGCGGGACGTCTGTCGGAATGCGGTTCCCCACCAGCTCGGGGCTGCGGTCGACCTGTACGACTTGGCACTGGCCGGGCGGCGGAAGGTGCTTGGTGTACGGGAAGTTGGTGCCCACCATCAACAGCGTCCGACATCCCTCCACGGCTTCCTCGGACGGTTTCGTGCCGAGCAGCCCGACGCCACCCGTGGTGAGCGGGTGGTCGTCGGGCACCACGGCTTTGCCGGGCAGCGTCTTGACGATGGGGCTGGCCA
>JBBSGQ010000202.1:0-6891 GCA_038253965.1 Acidimicrobiales bacterium
GAGACGCCCGAAGTTGTAATACGCGGCGCACGCCCCCTCGGACGACACCATGCAGGTCCCGATCGGGGTCTCCGGAGTGCATGCTGTGCCGAAGACCTTGCACTCCCACGGCTTGATGACACCCTTGAGCACCTCGCCGCATTGGCACGCCTTCGGATCGGCGACCCGGACCCCGGGAACGTGGTAGCGCAGCTCGGCGTCCCACGGTGCGAACTCCGGGCGTAGCTTCAGCGCGCTCTGGGAGATGAACCCCAGCCCCCGCCACTCGAAGTGCGGCCGCAACTCGAACACCTCGGCCAGCATCCGAAGCGCACGCGGGTTGCCTTCGTCGCGGACGATCCTCGTGTACTGGTTCTCGACCTCGCACCGGCCCTCGCGGATCTGGGTCAGCAGCATCACGATCGCCTGCAGGATGTCGAGCGGCTCGAAGCCAGCTGTCACCAGCGGCTTGCCGTACTGGGCGGGCACGAACCGGTACGGATGGTTGCCCACCACCGTCGACACGTGGCCCGGCCCGAGGAACCCGTCGAGACGCAGATCGGGCGACTCGAGGATCGCCTTGATGGGCGGCACGATGGTGACGTGGTTGCAGAACACACTGAAGTTGCGCACGTTCCCGTCGCGCGCCTTGAGCAGCGTGACTGCTGTTGACGGCGCTGTGGTCTCGAATCCGACTGCGAAGAACACGACCTCCCGCTCGGGATGCTCGATGGCGATGCGCAGCGCGTCAAGGGGGGAGTAGACGAAGCGCACGTCGGCGCCTCGAGCCTTGGCCTCCAGTAGGTTCCCGTGACCGCCGGGGACACGCATCATGTCGCCGAAGGACGTGAAGATGAGTCCCGGTGTCTCAGCCACCGCTATCGCGTCGTCGACCCGACCCATGGGGATCACGCAGACCGGGCAGCCCGGTCCGTGGACGAGCTCGACGTTCTGAGGCAGGACATGTTCGATGCCGTGCCGATAGATCGTGTGGGTGTGACCGCCGCACACCTCCATGAACTTGAACGACTGATCGCCCGCCAGCTCACAGACGCGGGTGACGAGCACTCGGGCTGCCGCTGGGTCGCGGTACTCGTCGACGAACCTCATGCCCCACCCTGTTCCGAGGTCGCCCGCGCCTCGATGCGCGATGCGAGCACCGCCTCGATCTCGTCATCGTAGCCTTGGCCCATCATCCGCAGGGACGACAGCGCCATCGCTGCCTCGTCCTCGTCGATCTTCGACATCGCGAAGCCGACGTGGATCAGGACCCAGTCACCTGTCGCAACCCCCTCGTCTTCGAGGAGGCCGACGTTGATCAGGCGACGGACGCCCGCGACGTCGACACGCGCAAGTTGATCGTCGCCCTCCAAGAGCTCGACGATCTGGCCGGGAATTCCGAGGCACATGTCAGGTGTCCTTGCCCTCGAGGGAGCCGAGGAGGCGCTCGTCCGGGAAGACGTGCACCTCTTACATGTCTCGCATCTTGATGTACCGGGTGATGTCAGGTAGTGCCGCCTTCACGGCAGCGCCGATGGCGGCGGCCGCGACCAGCGGCAGGAACAGTCGACGGATCATGGTGACTCCCTTTCTTCGATGAGCTCATTGACAAGACGTGCGGCAGGCTCGACCGCATCGGCCACCGCCGGCGAAAGTCCGATCCCCTCGGTGATGTCTGCTGGTTCGCAACCGACGACCAGCACCCTCCCGATCTCGCCTCCCAACTCACCGACCATTCCGAGGACCGCCCGTGGATCCATCTGGTGGCTGTCGAGAGGGGGCACGCCATCGAGGTCGACGTCGGGCTCGAACACGAACACAGTGCCCGGCGGCTCACCGCGCGGTAGGGCGTCGACGAGCACGAGGAGGTCGTAACCCTCGAGAAGCTGATAAGCGAGGTGGACGCCGCGGATCCCATAGTCCTCGACGTGCACGCCATCGGGCATCGGACTGCGTGCGAGCCGCTGTGCCACCTCGACGCCGAAGCCGTCGTCACCGTTGAAGATGTTGCCGATACCGGCCACGAGCGTCCGTGTCGAGCTCATCGGCACACCTCTCCTGCTGGCTGCGCGTTCACTGGTGCACCATCGTCGTCGTGAGTGTCATTGACCCGATCGCGTGCCTGGCGGCACCAATGAGCGCTCGGCACTGCGTGCCGAGAAAGCGAAACCGCACCATGCCCATGATTCGCTCGCTGACGGTCTTTCATCGGACCGGTTCCACCTCGTCGGGATGAAAGTACAGGAAGCGGCCTTGCGACTGGTGCAGGTCGGCTGCCGGGTCGTCATCGAGCGTCACGGCCACATGATGGTCACCGTCTACGTCGGAGAAGATCCCCTCGACGGTGGCCGTCTTGTCGGCGAGGAAGATGTCTTGTGCGTCGGCTCGCCGACGGCCCGGTCGCAGCCGCACCTTCACACCCTTCTGCACGTCGACGCCGCCTATGCGGATGGCGTCGCTCCAAGGGTCGAAGCTTGCATCGACAGCTGGCTCCCACCAGGGGAGCGGCGCAGGTTCGGTTGGGCGAAGCGAACGGATGGCGCCGTGAAGCCGTTCGAAGATCTCGGGCGCGAAGTCGTCGACCCGATCGACGATGGCCGCCGCACGTTGATCCGTGGAGCGGGCGTCGCGCTTCTCCTCGTCGGTGAGGGTTAGTACCCGCAGGGCAAGGATCTCGTCGATCTCGGTGGCGTCACACATGTCGCCAGGGCTCTCGGCCGCCACCTCGGGCCGGTCGTACAAGATGATCGGCGAGGAGAGGACAGTGGTGTCGTCGCCCTCGTCGCCGATCAGTACGGGGAACGTGTTGGTGTTCGTGCACGAAGCGACGATCGATCGTGCGAACTCGGGCGGGTCGAGCGACGAGACGAACTTCCCGTCGTCCGCGTGCGCCAGCAGGTGCACGCCGACGAGAGCGCGCCTCACCACACGGTCCCGAGTTGCGTTCTGCTCCGCCCATTCCGTGACGTTGTGCACCCGCACACGCAGGCGCACGAACGGGTACGGCCCAGGGACGTCCTCGACCACCACCCGCACGACCCCCTCGACGGACCACCGCTCGCGGACGATGCGGCCGGCACCACCAAGCCCCTCCTCTTCACGGAAGGCCGGCAGTGAGATGGGCGTCTCGCTCTCGCCCGGGCCGGTCAGGTCGATCCCCGTGATGTCGACCTTGTGCTCGACCGCCTCCTCCCACGTCGTCCACAGCTGATCACCGACATCGAGCTGGGCCACGGGCTGGTATCCGCCATCGATCGCAGCCTCGACAGTGCGCGCCTGCACCTGAAGGAATCGCACCCGCAGGTCCACCCGCGCAGCAAGCCCGACCTCGACGAGGCACTCGGTCTGTTGGAACCACTGCTCGGACCCGTCGAGCTCGCTGAACTCGCGAGGGGCGAGCACGCCGAACTGCCACCGCATCTGGTTCTTGGCCGATGACGCTCGATACGGGTACAGGACGTATCCCTCGTAGAGGACGGCGTCGGCCACCCGGCCGGCCCGTTCGAAGGCCTCGGCGCTGGTGCCAGTCACCTGTCCGACTCCTTCAGCAACAGCTCGAACGCGTCTTCCCAGGTGGGGATCGCCCGCTCAGCCTTGTAGCGGGTGAGCGCGTCGATCGTCTCTCGCCGCAGTCGGATCCATCCGCTGTTCGGGAAGTACAGATCCATCAGGTCGCGCCACACCCTCACCGGCAGGCGGTAGGCCGCTTCGACATGCCATGGCACCGGCTGCACCGCCACCACACCATCTCGACGAGTGAACAGAGTGCCGCTGAACAGGAGGTTGAGGGGGATCTCACCGTCGCCCAACGAATGGAGGTACTTGGCTGCCGCCACCTCGAAGTCATATGAGCAGGCAACTGCGAGGTCGATCTCCGTCCGGCCGGTGAAGCCGGTGAGGACCGTCGAGACATGGGTCCAGAGGAACGGCCTGAGCGACTCACCCCACTGGGGTTGCTCGCCAAAGAGCTCGAGGAGGCGCGACTCCTCTTCTGATGAGTAGCGGCGCCGCTGGGGCTCGATCTTGATCTGGGCGCGTAGGGCGAGCGCGTGCACGGGTTCGCCGCTCGGCTCGGTGACCGCCAGGCGCAAGAGCAGAGTCGGCACCGCGGCATAGGCATCCGGACGCCCGTCGAGCACCTCGATCGACAGCTCACTCATCGCTGCCACGTCCTGTCGCTGGGCGTGGTTGCCGCCGCGCCGTGCTTGCTGGTTCGCTCGCTCATCGGCTTCTCTGTCGCAAGCGCTCGAAGAACTGATCGAGAGCGTCCTTTGCCTCACGTCCGCCGTCAAAGCCGCGCCAAAGCTGCCGCATCTGGCCGACCAACTCGTAGCAGGCGTCGATCGGGACGATGAACCCCGCCTGCTCAGCCCGTCCCATTCGTAACAAGAGGGCCTCGACGTCGGCCACCAGCGTGTCCAACACGGGGTTGGCTGCGACGAGCTCGTCCCATGCGTCGAGTGGTAGCAGCGATTCAGTGGCGCCGGCTGGACTTGGATAGAACGCGGCCACCTGCCCCGTTGAGGAGTTCAGGAAGAAGAAGGCCACGCTGACCGGGATCTGGAACGAGTCCCACGCCGTCGGTGACACGGTGAACTCTTCGAGCTGCAGGTAGCGGTCGGGGACCGCCCGGTAGCGGCCGCCGGCTGCGCCGTCGGACGTGAACAACATCCAGCACCCCCGGCAGGTGCACATGAGGTTGCGACCCTCGGTGTTGACCACGTGTTCGTGCTCGTCGGAGATCGACTCGTTGCACATCTCGCACCGCTCGCCGGGCCGCGGGCGTGGGGGAGCGGCGCGGATGCGCTGCAGCACGTCGAGAGGGTTGCCAGCTGTGCTCATCGCTGCAGATAGACCCCCGGCTTGCTCACTGCGCCGCCACCGGTTTCCGACTGAGCTCTATCGGTGTCATCGGCCGTGCCGGCGCAGCGGCGTCGACGACGTCTATGTGGACGATCTCCGGAGCGGCCGTGTCGATGGCCTCCTTCACAGCCATCTGAAGCGTCACCGACGACGAGGGGCACCCGTCGCAGCTGCCGAGCATGCGGAGGTGCAGCACCCCGGCGGCCTCGTCGATGCCGAGCACCTCGACGTCGCCGCCGTGGGAGCCGAGATAGGGGCGCACCTCGTCCAGTGCAGCCAGCACGCGGTCCTCCAGCGTCATGGGGTGGAGGTCGTGAAGCACCAGAAGCGAACCGATCAGCTCATCGCCGACGAGTCGTGCCCTGGTCCCGTCGTCGACCAGATCGAGCACTCGCTCGAGCCCGCCGCCGTAGAGGTCGGTGACCAGACCGACGGTCTCCTCGATGAGCTCCCAGACCCGACGTTCCGTCGATGTCCTCAGCTCGTCGAGGACGGCCTCGATGCGATCGCCGACCGCCCGCAGATCCGGGCTACTGCGTTGCTCGCTTCGTTCGATCACGTCTCCGGCAGGCCGGTCGGGGAGTGGAGCTTCTTGAGCACGTTGCCCTTGCCGAGGTACATGTGCACCCCACAGGGAAGGCACGGGTCGAAGCTCCGGACGGTACGCATGATGTCGATGCCCTTGAAGTTCTCGACGCTGTTCTCCTCGAATATGGGGGTGTTGAGCACCGCATCCTCATAGGGCCCGGCAGTGCCGAAGGAGTCGCGCGGGTTGGCGTTCCACGGTGTGGGCGGGTACGGGTGATAGTTGGCGATCTTGCCGCCCTTGATGACCATGTGGTGCGACAGCACGCCACGTACGGCCTCGGTGAAGCCGCAGCCGATGCCCTCGTCGGGCACCTCGAAGCTCTCCCACGTCTTGGTGTGACCGGCCCGGACCTCCTCCAGCGCCTTCTCACAGAAGTAGAGCGCACACGCCGCGGCGTAGGCCTGGAAGTACGTGCGGGCCCGGTTCCGTTCGATCGTGTTCGACCACTGCGGGATCTTCCACTCGAAGCTGACTTCGGGCTTGAGCGCCGTCTTCGGGAGGTTGATCTGTACGCTGCTGCCGGTCGCTTTCACGTAGCCGATGTCGACCAAGCCGGACAGCGCTGTCGACCACAGGCGGGCGATCGGCCCGCCACCGGTGTCGAGGGCGAGGTGATCCTTGCCGTCGAACCAACGGGGGGACATGACCCAGCTGTACTTGTCCTCGAAGTTGCGCTTCTGGGGCTGCGGGTTGGTGTGCTGGTTCCACGGATGACGGCGGTCGACGGGGTTGCCGAGGGGGTCGCGCGTCACGAACATCTCCTGGTCCTCCCAGTCGCCATAGAACGACGAGCCAAGCAGGATGCGGATGCCGAGGTTGATGTCGACGAGGTCGTTGGTGACGAGCTTGCCATCGACGACGATGCCGGGTGTCACATACATCGCTTTGCCCCACTGGGACATGTCCTTGTACTCGAAGTTGCAGACCGCTGGATCCTGGAAGCTGCCCCAGCATGCGAGCAGGATCCGGCGGCGACCGACCTCTTCGTAGCCAGGGAGTGCCTCATAGAAGAAGTCGAACAGATCGTCGTGCATGGGCACGACGCGCTTCATCAACTCCACATAGCGCATGAGGCGGGTGAGGTAGTCGGTGAAAAGCTGGATGGTCGCGACGGTGCCGACACCGCCCGGGTACAGGGTCGACGGGTGGACGTGACGGCCCTCCATCAGACAGAACATCTCCCGCGTGTAGCGGCTCACTTGAAGCGCCTCGCGGTAGAACTCCCCGGAGAACGGATTGAGCGCCCGCATGATGTCGCCGATCGTGCGGTACCCGTGAGCTTCGGCTTGGGGCGCCTCGGTTCGGTTGGCCTGCTCCAGGACGCCGGGGTTGGTCTCGGCCACCATCTTCTCGCAGTAGTCGACCCCGACGAGGTTCTCCTGGAAGATGTTGTGGTCGAACATGTACTCGGCGGCCTCGCCGAGATTGACTATCCACTCGCCGAGCGCCGGCGGGCGAAC
>JBBSGQ010000203.1:0-6890 GCA_038253965.1 Acidimicrobiales bacterium
CTGGGCGATGATGATGTCGACCCCGGCGTTCTTGTGCCGCTCGGCCTGCGTTGCTGCGCCGCACAGCGCCGCGACGAGCCGACCCGACGCATGGATCTCCTCGATGATCTCCGGCGGTGGCGTGCCCAGCGCGTTGGCGATCAGCTTCACCCTGTCGTGCTGCAGCGCTATGTGGACCTGGGGCGTGGCGGTGGCTGCGGTCCAGCCGATCAGCTCGGCGGTCGACTCGCCATCGGGCATGGAAGGCACGTCGTGGTCGGCCAATATCTTCGTCACGAAGTCACGGTGCCCCTGCGGGATCATGTCCCGCAGGTCGGCTTCCAACTTGACCGGATCCAGCTCACCCATGCCCTCGTACTTGCCGGGGATCACTATGTCGACGCCGTAGGGCTTGTCTCCAACATGCGCGTCGATCCAGTCGAGCTCCGTGTCCAGCTGCTCAGGCGAGAACCCGACCGCGCCGAGCACGCCGAGTCCGCCGGCCTTGCTGACGGCGGCGACCACGTCGCGACAATGGGTGAACGCGAAGATCGGGAACTCGATGCCGAGTTGGCGGGCCAGGTCGGTCTGCATGGCGGCTACTCCAGATGGGTGGATCGAAGGTCGGAACGGACGCGCTCCAGCGACGAGCGTGGGAGATCAGCCTTCACCCGTTCAGGCTGATCGGGAGCAGCTTGATGCCGTTGATGAAGTCCGAGCGCAGGCGACGGGGTTCGGCGGTGAGTGACACATCGGGGTAACGGCGCAGGAACTCGCGGATCATCACCGTGATCTCGGCTCGTGCGAGGTTGGCGCCGAGGCAGAAGTGGGTGCCGCCCCCGCCGAACGTGAGGTGCTCGTTCGGCGTTCGCCGGATGTCGAAGCGGTAGGGGTCCTCGAACACGGTCTCGTCGCGATTGGCCGCCAGGTAGTAGATGACCACCTTGTCGCCCTCGGCGATCGGGTGGCCGCCGATCTCGGTGTCCTGGGTTGCGGTGCGGCGGAAGTTGTGGATCGATCCGCCCCAGCGGAGGAACTCCTCCGTCGCGGTGGCCCACAGGGCATCGTCGTCGATGTTGGCGACGAGATCCGCTCGGGCTTCGGGATGCTCGATCAGGGCCAGCATGGCGTGGGACATGAGGTTGCGGGTCGTCTCGTTGCCGGCCACGCACAAGAGAACGAAGAACATGTTGAGCTCTTGCTGGCTCAGCCGATCGCCGTCGATCTCGGCCTCGACCAGTGCGGTCATGATGTCGTCGCGAGGGTGCTTGCGACGGTCCTCGGCGATGGCGTCGCAGTACGCGTAGATCCCGCCTGCTGCGATGTGGCCGGACTCCTCGGAGCTCGAGAAGTCGGGGTCCTGCGTTCCGACGAGCTGGTTGCTCCAGTCGAAGATGAGGTGGCGGTCTTCCTCGGGCACGCCGATCATCTCGCAGATGACCTGCAGCGGCAGCTCCGCAGCCACCTCCTCCACGAAGTCGATCTCGTTCCGTCCGTCGAGCGCGTTGACGATGTCTATCGCCCGCTTCTGGACGTTCTCGATGATCTGGCCGACCATCCGGGGCGTGAAGCCGGCGCTGACGAGACGGCGGTATCGGCTGTGCTTCGGCGGGTCCATGTTGAGCAGCGTCATCCGCACCATCTCGAGCGCGACCTCGTCGTGGTCCTGGATGAACGTCGACCCGAGCTCGGCTGAGAACGTCTGATGGTCGCGACTCACCGCTCGCACGTCGGCGTGGCGCGTGACGGTCCAGAAGCCTCGGAACTCCGGATGCTCGTGCCAGTGCACCGGCGCCTCGCGGCGCAACAAGTCGAACTGACCGTGAGGCACACCTTCCGACCAGGTGTCCTCTAGGAGGTTGATGTCATCAAGGGTCAGGGACATGTCAGGTCCTCTCTCAGGGTTTCAAGGTCGGCTCGGGGTCCGCCGCCTCACCGCGTGAGTGATCCAGGTGTTGCGGTCCCTGATCGGGCGGGAGGTCGCTGATACCGAGGAGTCGACGCAGACCGCCCACTACGACATCCTCGGGAACTACTGCTGGATCGAGACGGTGCTGGAACGCCGCACCGAGCAAGAGCGCGAGGACTTGGACAGCCACGACCTCGCTCGGCGCAGGAAGCGTGAAATCGAACGCCTTGCTCCACTGCTCCAACCCTCCCGCCAAACCCGACCGGGCGATTCGGAACCGGTTAGCCAGAGGTTCCCCGATCAGGGGATCCCGCACGGCGTGCAGCCAGAGCTCGAACTCGAGCAACACCCAGGCGTCACCACGGTCCTCGCCCGGACGGACGATCCCGCGCCAGAGCGCTGCCAACAGGCCGTCAAGATCGGGGATCCGGTACAGCTCGGTGGTCAGGTCAGCGGTGGTCTGCTCCATCCACACCTCGAGGAGGGCCAGGAGCAGCCCCTCCTTGCCCCCGAAGTGGTCGTAGAGCGCGCCGGTGGTCCGGTCAGCAGCAGCTGCAACTGCTTCGGCCGACACTGCGTGGAACCCCTTGCGCGCGAACAGATCGGCAGCGGCCGAGATCAGTTGCGCACGGGTTTCCGCTCGTCGCTGTCCCTGGGTGCGTGCCATCGCCGGTCATCTTAGATCGGACTGCCTATGTATGTCGAGAACCCAATATTTTCTGATCCGAGCGACGGGAGGAACGGGGTTCAGATCAGCGATGTCGCACCGGAGCGCCCGAGCGGCCGCGGCTGCCCCGAGCGCTGCGGCCCTTCGCCTGAGACGGTTCGAAGCCGTCGCGGACCAACGCCGCCCTTTTGGCCTTGCGACGCGCTGCGCCGCTCGGGCGCTCCTTGGTGCGATCGGCCCCGACCGGCATCGCGACGTGACCACTTGGTGAGCCAGCCGTCTTGTCGTTCGTGGCGAATCGGTCCTCGCGCGCTGCTGGGGCCGGCCTCGCTCGGCCTCCAAGCGGTGCGGTCCGACGCTGCGGAAGCTGCGGGCGTTGCGGGCGCTCCACTCGTGGCGCAGCGGTTTCGACGGCTGAGGTCGGACGCGGCGCTCGGCGGGCGGGTCGGTCCGTTCGTTGCCGATCGACGTCTGCCGCGGCCGGCACCGATGTGGGGGCACTGGTGGCCTGACCCGTGCCCAGCTGTTCGGTTGCGGGGGGCGTGGTGGCGCCAGTCAGCTCGAGGGCTGACCGCAAGCGTGACGCCTCATTGCGTTGGGCCGCGGCAACAAGGCTGACCACCACCCCATCGGCACCGGCCCTGCCGGTACGGCCCGAGCGGTGGACGTAGTCCTTGTGGTCAGCCGGCAGGTCGAAGTGCACGACGCACTCGACGCCGGTGACATGGATCCCGCGGGCGGCTACATCCGTCGCGACCAGAGCCGGGACCTTGCCTGCATGGAACGCCGCCAGCGCCCGCTCGCGCTGGGACTGCGACCGAGCGCCATGGATCGCCGCCGCTGGCACACCAGCCCGACTGAGTTGCTGGGCCACGCGGTCAGCCCCGTGGCGGGTCCGGCAGAACACGATCGTGGACCCGAGGCGCCTGATGATGTCGCCGGTGAGCGCGACGCGACCAGGCCGCTCGCTCTGCCAGAAGTGGTGATCGACCTGGCCCTGGTTCTCGTCGTCACCAGTCACCTGGTGACGCACCGGGTCATGCTGATAGCGCTTCACGAGTTGGTCGACCGCCCCGTCGAGCGTCGCCGAGAACAGCAACGTCTGGCGGTCCGAAGGGGTCTGGTCGAGGAGGCGGCTGACGTCGGGCAGGAAACCCATGTCCGCCATGCGGTCGGCTTCGTCGATCACCGCGATCTGCACAGCGTCGAGGTGGCACACGCCCTTGTTGATGAGGTCGCCCAAGCGCCCGGGGCAGGCGACCACGATGTCGACGCCACGCCGGAGCGCCTTGAGCTGGCCTTCGAAGCCGACACCGCCGTAGATGGCATGCACCCGCAGCTCTCCGCGAGCCAATGAGGTCAGCTCCTCGACGACCTGCGTGGCCAGCTCCCGCGTCGGGACGAGCACGAGGCCCTTCGGATGTTTCGGCCTCGAGCGTTGCACGCGAAGGACGAGCGGGATCCCGAACGCGATGGTCTTGCCCGAACCGGTCGGCGCCCGGCCGGAGAGATCCCGCCCAGCGAGCATGTCTGGGATTGCGGCGGCCTGGATCGGGAACGGGGTGCGCAGGCCGCGATCCTCGAGCGAGCGCGCCAGCTCACGGGGGACACCGAGAGCGGCAAAGGTGGACACAGCAGAGCTCCTGAAAGGGTTGTGTTTCCCGGACCGAGCGCCGCGCCTTGCGCGGGCTGACTTGTCCGGGAGGTCTGTCCGGTCGGACAGGAGGAACCCTGACGAACCGCGTGACCAGCAATCATAGGCCATCGACCGCCCGTTTCCGCGGTGGATCCCCGACTTGGCGCGCTCGCCACACACTCTGCGTTCTCGGCTGGCGGTGCGGGCCACGCCTCGCCAGGGTTGGCCTCTTACGAGGCGGCGTCCTGGATCGAGCGCCACACCCGCTCTGCGGTCAAGGGCAGATCCACATGCCGCACACCGAGGTGAGACAGCGCGTCCACAACGGCGTTCTGCACGGCGGGCGTTGCGCCGATCGTGCCCGATTCGCCTATGCCCTTGGCCCCCAGCTCATTCAGCGCTGTAGGCGTCTCCATGGCGATGAGCTCGAAGTCAGGGAACTCAGCAGCTGTAGGAATCGCGTAGTCGGCGAAGTTGGATGTGACCGGGTTGCCGTCCTCGTCGAACCTGACCTCCTCGTAGAGCGCCTGAGACACGCCTTGGGCGATCCCACCCTGGCGCTGACCCTCGGCGATCAGCGGGTTGAGGATGCGGCCGGAGTCGTCCACGGCCACCATCCGCACCAGTTTCACAGCTCCGGTCTCGGAATCGATCTCCACGACGGCGAGATGGGCGCCGAACGGGAACGTCGAGCCTCGCGGCTTGAAGTCGACGTCGGCCCGGAGGCCGGCGGGCCCGGCCGCAGCAGCGACATCAGCCCATGTGCGATCGACGCTCGGCGAACCGGCCACGTGGAAATGGCCGGTCGACACGTCCAACACCACGTCGGCCGCGTCGGCCTCGAGCAGGTCGGCGGCGAGATCACGAGCCCGGGCCAGGACCTCTTCGGACGCCTCGGACACCGCCGGGCCGGCGACCTGCAGCGAGCGAGACCCGCCTGTGCCCTCGCCGGACGGAACGTCGTCGGTATCACCTTGGAGGAACTCGATGTCGTCGAGGTCGATCCCGAGCCGGTCAGAGACGATCATGGCGAACGACGTGGCGTGGCCTTGCCCGTGCGAGAACGTACCGACCCGTATGCGCGCCTTGCCCTCGCTCGTCACCTCGACGCTGCCGAACTCGCCGCTCGACATCGGGTTCGTGATCTCGACGTACACCGAGAGCCCGATCCCGAGCAGACATGGGTCACCGCGCTCGCGCCGAGCGACCTGCTGCTGACGGAGCTCCTCGTAGCCGGCCACCTCCAGAACACGATCGAGTGCCGCCTCGTACTCGCCGCAGTCATAGGTTGCGCCGGTCGGCGTGGTGAAGGGGAACCGATCTGCCCCGATGAAGTTCATCCTCCGCACGTCGGCCGGATCGAGGCCGACTTGCGTTGCGTAGATGTCGACCACCCGCTCGATCGCGGCCGTCGCTTCGGGGCGACCCGCGCCCCGGTAGGCACCCGTCGGCGTCGTGTTCGTGACTGCCGCCTGGGAGTTCGCCTCGACTCGCGCGATGTCGTACACGCCCGACGCCATCATCCGGGTGAACCAGGGCAGCATCGCCCCGACAGCCGGGTATGCGCCTGCGTCTTGGACGATCCGCAACCTGAGGGCGGCGATCCGGCCGTTCGTGTCGCCGCCGACCTCGACATACTGCACCTGAGCACGTCCGTGCACCATCGCCAACATGTTCTCGGTACGCGTCTCCACCCATCGCACCGGCCGCCCGACGCGACGAGCTATGAAGCCGAGCATCAGCTCCTCCGGATAGCCCTCGGCCTTCGCACCGAACCCACCTCCGACGTCGGGCGAGAGCACACGCACATCAGCGTCGGTGAGCCCGTACTTCGTCACGAGCTCTCCGCGCAGCGAGTGCGGCCCCTGGGTGGAGGCCCAGTGGACCAGGCGACCGTCGACCCACGCTGCAGCTGCGGCTCGAACCTCGAGGGGACACGGAGCCACCCGCTGGTTCAGCATCCGCTGACTCACGACGACGTCGCAGCCGTCGAACAGGGCGTCATCCGTGCCGAACTGGAGCTCAGTCGCCACGTTCGTGCCGACATCGGGGAACAGGAGGACGTCCGACGTCAACGCCTCTTCAGGATCAATGAGGACCGGCAGCGGATCGAGGTCGAGCCAGACGAGATCGGCCGCGTCGGCGCCTTGATACTTCTCCTCGGTCACTATCGCGACGACCGGTTCACCCACGAACCGCACCACGTCGACTGCCAGGAACGGCCGTGGCATGTTCGGGATGAACGGCGCAAGCGGGGCCAGGTCGACGTCGCCGGGCAGGATCACGTCGATCACGCCGGGAGCGGCTCGCGCCTCGTCGACGTTGATGGCGTTGATGCGGGCGTGGGCCATGGTGGCCCGTACATATGTGACCCACGCTGCCCCCTCGTGGGGCAGATCGTCCACATACGTGCCGCCGACGGTGAGGAACTTCGGATCCTCCCGCCGGACCACGCGCGTCCCCATGATGCTCATTGGTGCGCTCCCCCAGACGTTCTTTGAAGCTTCAATCCTGTCTGACAGGGCCAGCGCTTCAAAGAACCGGTGTCGCCGCGGGTCATGCCCTGGCCCCGACGTTCGCTTCGCGCTGGCGGGACGTCCGGTGGACCGGATCGAGGTCGAACCGGGGCAGCACCTCGCGGCCGAACGTCTCGGTGGCTTCCAACGCGATGTCGATCGGCAAGTTGGACGACAACATCC
>JBBSGQ010000204.1:0-6880 GCA_038253965.1 Acidimicrobiales bacterium
ACACCCAGCGTGTAGTACTCCTCCAAGAACAGCTGGCCGCTCGTGTAGAACCCGAACCGCCCCCAGCCGCCCGGACCATCGAGCAGCTCTCGGGACCGGGCCACTATCCGACCCATCGCCTCATCCCAATCCGCCTCCACCAAACGACCACCTTCCCGGACCAGTGGCCGAGTCAGGCGGTCCGCCGACGCGTTGGCCTGCCAGCCATACAGATCCTTGGGGTCGACCCGGCCATGGTTGACGCGATCGACCGCCCGGCCCCGCACCCCGACCATTGCGCCGTCGCGGACCGCGATGTCCAGACCGTCGCCGTTGGAATGCAGGATCGAGGCTGTCTGCACCCACCGATCGACATCCGCCTCCTCGACACCCCCGCTCAGGAACTGGTCCACCCGGACCGGCCACCGGCCGCCCTCACCGTCGGGGCCGTCAGGCGGACCATACGGCGTACGAGGCCCCCATGGATCCGCTATCCGATCGATCATCGACTGAACCTCCTAGGTTCTCGCTTCCCGGGACATCGGCCCAGCACCCCCACGACAGTCCGGCCAACATCGCCTCGAGCGTTCCGACCATCCGCTGCGGCGACCAGGTGCGTCATCCCGCTCTCGGCGGAACCAAACGACGTCACTTCTGGGCGATCGCGACGAGGCCGGCGATGCTGAGGGCATAGAGGCAGAGCACAGTGAAGGAGTCAATTCCCATCCCGGCGACGCGACGTTGGGGCCGGAAGATGAGACCGACGACAAAGACGACGGTGAGGAGGGCTCCCACTGCCGTGAGGTAGACGTCGGTGTCCTTCGCCTGGGGCAGCACGGCGGAACCCGAGAGGAGGCTGGCCAGGAGGAACAGCACCGGGAGGAACGCGTTGCCGCCGAAGATGTCGCTGATCGCAAGTTGGTAGTCGCCGAGCCGCACCGATGTGAGACCGGTCGACAGCTCAGGCAACGAGGTGGCGGCAGCCAGGATCGTCGCGCCGAAGAGGACGCCGGAGAGACCGATGTGGCCGGCCATGGCGTCGCCGCTGCGCTCCAGGAGAACCCCGGCAACCAGCGTCACAACCGCGCTGACGCCGAAGATGGTGCCGGCTCGGCCGGTGCTGACGTTGCCCTTCGTTGCGTTGTGTTGGGTGGCGTGGCCTCGTGGCCGTTCCTGGTTGTCCGGCGCCTCACCTGCTTCGTGCCACGGCAGACCATGACCGGCGCGGTTGAGCAAGAAGAGCCCGATGACCCAAAGCGCAGCGATCAGGAGGCCCGCCGGTGCGACGCGATAGGCGATCAGGCTCCTCGGCAGGCGCGTCCCGGCGATGGCCACAGCGAGTATCGCGATCACGAGCGCTCCTTCGAGGACGAGTTGCAGGGATGCGGCGCGATAGGTCAACGGCTTGGACCCTCGGACCCCGAACACGTCGAGGGCCACGAGGACGACCGTTTGAATGGCGATGCCGCCCAGGATGTTTCCGATGGCGATGCCAAGGTTGTGCGCCAACGCTGCGCTCGCCGTGATGGCGATCTCGGGCAGGTTGGTGGCGATGGCGAGCATGATGAGGCCGCCGAGCGCCTCGCCTAGGTGCAACCGGGTGGACAACACATCGGTGGTGTTCGACAACTGGATACCGGCAACCCAGATGGCTGCCGCCGACGCGGCGAAGATCGCAACCAACAGCGGCAGAGCGAGCGAGCTCAACGAGACCCTGTTCTGCGCCGTCGTCGGAGCGCCTGCACTGCGTCACCCAACATGCCTCCGGCTGCGGCCGCCGCGGTCACGGCTACCAATACCCGGAACACGACGCGGGCCAGCAACGTCGGCTGGGCGACGAGCTCGGCGGTGGCAGGGGAGGCCGAACCTCGACGTGGCACTGGGCCGACGCGGGCGCGGATCTCGTGCTTGGCGTGCTCGATGTCGTCGGCGCCCCGGAGGTCGCGGCAGACGCGCCACGTGATCAGCGCCGCCACGATCGGCACGGCGGCGAGCAGGATGCGGAACGTCCACAACACCGTCGGGATGGGAGTCGAGGTCTTCTGGGACACGATGTCCTGGGATCCGGCGATGAGCAGCACGACGTAGAAGGACAGGACGCCGACGCCGAGGGCGGTGCGCACCGGCCGTTCCCGTGGCCGGTCGAGCAGTTGGTGGCTGGACCGGTCACGGATGACACGAGCTTCGAGGAACGGCCAGAGGTACAGCAGTCCGAACGTGAGCCCGGGCAGGACGACCCCGGGCCAGAACAGCTCCGAGATGGTGTAGCCGAACACGTGGAGCCTCCACGCCGGGAACAGGCGCAGCGCTCCTTCCAACCAGCCCATGTACCAGTCAGGTTGAGCGGCGGTGCTGACCGCCGGCGCCTTGAACGGCCCGTAGAGCCACACCGGGTTCACCTGGGCGAGGCCGCCGAGCGCGGCGATCATCCCGAACACACCGGCGAACAGGCCGATGGACCGCAGCGCGTAGGTGGGCCAAAGCTTCGAGCCGACGATGTTGTCCTCGGTCCGCCCCGGGCCCGGGAACTGGGTGTGCTTCTGGTGCCAGAGGATCGCCAGGTGTGCGCTGAGCAGCCCCGCTATGAGCACCGGCACGAGCAGGATGTGCATGACGAACAACCGAGAGGTGATGTCCGGTGAGGGGAACTCGCCCCCGAACACCAGGAACGCGGCCCAGGTGCCGATGACCGGGACGGCGAGGGCGATCGAGTAGGCGATGCGCAGACCGGTGCCCGACAGGAGGTCGTCGGGTAGCGAATAGCCGCTGAACCCGTTGAACATCACGAGGATCAACATGGTGACCCCGATGACCCAGTTGAGCTCGCGTGGCCGGCGGAAGGCGCCGGTGAAGAACACCCGGCAGAGGTGCACGACGATGGCCGCGGCGAAGATCAGTGCAGCCCAGTGGTGCATCTGGCGGAACACCAGCCCTGCTCGGACGTCGAAGCTGAGCCGCACGGTCGACTGGTATGCCTCGGACATGTGGACGCCCTGCAGCGGCCGGTAGCTCCCGTGGTAGGTGACGTCCTTGGCGCTCGGCGTGAAGAAGAACGTCAGGTAGGTGCCGGTCAGCACGAGCACCAAGAACGAGGTAGAACGCGATCTCGCCCAACATGAACGACCAGTTGTCGGGGAAGATCTTGTTGAGCGCGCCGCGAGCGAAGTGCGACGTACCGAGCCGGTCGTCGAACCACCGCAGCATCCGTTCGACCACCGCCTACCTCCTGGCTCCCGAGATGCCAGACACCGTGGCCGGGAGGCGTTGGTCCTCGCGGTCGAGACTCACCATCCATGCACCGATCAGCACCCCGGCAGCGACGATGTAGGCAGTGCCGGCGAACGCCCACATCACGACACCCGCCATCTGCTGGTCGCTCAGCGACGGGTACGGCGCGTACCAGGCTCGCGACGCGAAGGTCAACGCTGCTCCCAGGGCCGTGCCGGGGAGCGCTCCGACGATCACCCCGAGGGCAGCCGATCCATGGCGACGATGTGGCCCGGCCGTAGCCGCCCACCAGAACAGACAGCCGGCGGTGAGATAGGTGAGGTGCTCGGCGACGTGGACGGCCTGGTGCCGCACCGCTGCGTCGTACAGCACCGGCGCGTGCCACGCCCACATGGCGGTGGTCTGGAGGATCAACCCGGCCGCCATCCACCCGAACCAGCCGGCGCCACGACGCGACTGGACGAGCCGCCGCCAGGCCCGCCGTCCGTAACGTTGGCTGCGGCCCGAAAGCGACCACAGCAGCACGGGCACCGGCGCGCCGAGGACGAGCATGGGCGGGGCAACGCACAACAGGAGCACGTGCTGGACCATGTGCGCGGTCAGGCTCGTGTCGGCGCGGCCGTCGAGGGGAGACGCGAGTGCGGCAGCGACCGTAGAAAGGCCGAGGAGGAACCGCACGACCTCGGCCCACCGCACGAGGCGTCCGGTCCCGGCGACGGCCCAGGCGCGGTGCACGCCGACGAGGTACCGCCAGGCCACCGCGTCGAGCAGGACGATGATGCCGAGCTCAGCCACAACGCCTCGAGGCCAACACGACGATGTACAGCTCCTCCAGCGCGATCAACGCGAAGTTGGTCGCTCCGACCACGAGACCGAGCCGGCCGAGGAACCGGGTCGGGCCGCCGTTTCGATCCGACGCCTCGTCGCCCCCTTGGCGATCGAGGCGCCAGCACAACGCCATGGCCAGCACGGTCATGGCCAGCGTGACGGCCGTGACCGCGTGCATGGCCCACTTCGCGCTGGGGTCGTTGCAGGTGTAGCGCACGAAGCTTGCGACGAACACGAGGTGGATTGTCCACGCCCCGATGCTGCCGAGCAGCGCGTACCACAGCGTCACCGCGGCGCGGACGGCCGACCAGATGCTGTGGTGGGAACGGGCGACGGCGGGCGGCACTTCAGCCGCGAGAGCAGTCGGAGCATCCGTCGACGCGGTCATCGCACGTGCGGCGACAGGAAGAGGGCCGGGAACACGAAGAGCCAGACGACGTCCACGAAGTGCCAGTACAGCGAGAACACCTCGGCGCTGGTGTGGTGACCGGTGCGGTACCGGCCGGTCCAGGCCTTGACCTGGACCATGGCGTTCATGGCGAGGCCGATCACCACGTGCAAGGCGTGCAGTCCGACGATCGTGTAGAAGATCGACCCGTAGGCGTTGTCCCGCCAGCCGAAGTGCAGGTCGTTGAAGTCGTACACGGTCCAGGCGAGGAACGAGATGCCCATCACGAAGCTGATGGCCACGCCTGTCTTGAACTGGGCCAACTTGCCGTTGCGGATGGAGGCCTCGGCCCAGAAGATGGGCACGCTGCTGGCCCACAGCACGAAGCTGAACGGCCACGCCAGATCGACTTTCGGCAGCTCGATGCCGCCGATGGGCCAGGCCTTCGATGACGCCCGCAAGAAGAAGTAGGCGGCCAGCAACACCACGAACACCATCGCCTCGGTCGTGATGAGGATGGCCATGCCCCACCACGCAGTCGAGTAGCTCCGCCGAGTCGACGGCCGAGTCACACCCGGACTGACGACCGCCGTCATTGGACGCGTCCCTGTCCAGCCACGGGAGCTCCTAGGCCGTCGATGACCGCCGCAGCCCGGGGGGAGCACGAGGGGGGCTGCCCCCCTCGTCTGGCGATCGATCCCACTTGGTTGGTCGATCGCCGGGAAGCGGTCGGTCCCGCCGCAGGCGGGCGCCTCCAACTCGAGGACGAACCTCCGGTTCGGCGTCGAAACATCAGTGCAAGTCCTCGTCGGTGCGCCATGTCCACCAGACGGCGCCGAAGACAGCGAGGGCCACGCCGGTGACGGCTACGAACGCCGCGCTCACCAACAGCCCGACGAACAGGATGGCCAGACCGACGGCCAGCACGAGCGGCAGGTACGTCTCGAGCGGGATCTGGAGGTTGCCCTCGGGTCGCGTGTCGAGCCCGCTGGTCAGCGGCGTCTCGCGGTCCACTGCGCCCTCCGCGCCGAGGCCGCTCGTGTCCTCTTGCGGTCCCGAGGAGGCGTACGGCAGCGGCTGCTGGTCCCACAGCGGATGGCGTCCGGCTACCAGCGGGATGGCGGCGAAGTTGTAGTGCGGTGGCGGCGAGGTGGTCGCCCACTCGAGGCTGTCGCCGTCCCACGGGTCGTCCGGGACGGGTTCTCGGTGACGGCGGCGGAGGCTGAGCGCCCAGTTGAGCAGCGTGATCCCGGTTCCGAGCCCGAACACCGCGGAGCCGGCGCTGACCATGAGGTTGAGGCCGTCCCAGCCGAGACCGTTGTCGTAGGTGTAGACCCGCCGGGGCATGCCGAGGAACCCGAGGATGTGCATCGGGAAGAACGTGATGTTGAACCCGACGAACATGACCCAGAAGCTGAGTTTCCCGAGTCGCTCGTTCAACGGTCGGCCGGTCATCTTCGGCAACCAGTAGTAGATGGCACCGAAGATGGGGAACACCACTGCGCCGTTGAGCACATAGTGGAAGTGAGCGACGACGAAGTAACTGTCGGTGACCTGCCAGTCGAACGGCAACACCGCGACCATCACGCCGGTGATGCCACCCAACAGGAAGATGAGCAGGAACCCGATGGCGAAGAGCATCGGCGTGGCTAGCCGCACGGAGCCCCGCCACATGGTGGCGATCCAGGCGAAGAACTGGATGCCGCTCGGTATGACGATGATGAGGCTGACCCCGGAGAAGAAGGCCATGGCCAGTGGCGGCAAGCCCGTGGCGAACATGTGGTGCACCCACACCCCGAAGCTGATGAACCCCACGGTGACCAGCGCGGCGACGACCCACGGGTAGCCCGCGAGCGGCCGCCGGGAGAACACCGGGATGATCTGGGAGATCATGCCGGTGGCCGGGACGAAGAGGATGTACACCTCGGGGTGGCCCCAGAACCAGAAGAGGTGCTGGTACAGCAGCACGCTGCCGCCGAGCGAGGGTACGAAGAACGAGGTGCCGAACAGACGGTCGAGCTCGAGCAGGCCCGTAGCCATCGTCACCGCCGGCACGGCGAAGATGGCCATGAACGAGAACACCAACATCGACCACACGTAGATGGGCATGCGGTTGAGGGTCATGCCAGGGCATCGCATCTTGAAGATGGTCACGATGAAGTTGATGGACCCGACCGTGGTGGACAGACCGACGAACACGATGCCGAGACCCCAGAAGTCCATGTTGATGCCTGGCGCGAACGTCTTCGACACCAGCGGCGTATATCCGAACCATCCGCCGTCGGGCATCTTGCCGACCAGGAAGCTCGAATACATGAACAACCCGCCGAACAGGAACACCCAGTAGCTGAACGCGTTCAGCCGGGGAAACGCCATGTCCCGGGTACCGAGCTGCAACGGGATGAGGTAATTCCCGAACCCAGCGAGCACGGGCGTGTTGAACAGGAAGATCATCGT
>JBBSGQ010000205.1:0-6870 GCA_038253965.1 Acidimicrobiales bacterium
GGTTGTTCAGGGTGGCGCGAGTGCCGGTGTGCCGACCCTTGGCCGCGTCGACCAGCAACTCGCCTCGCGCTTTCTTCGCCGCGGCAAGACCGCCTCGGAAGACCCGACAGACCTGTCGCCGCTTGCCGGTCACCGGGTCACGCCCCGACTCGACGATGAGCTCCCAGACCCCGGGACTCCGTTCCCGCATGCCTGGCGTCTTGCGCTGCTTCGCGGCCACGGCCATGAGCGTAGCCTCATGGATGTTGGATGAATGTTGGATCGGACAGGCTTGCGACGTCGTCGCCAGCGAATAAGTCCTAGTCAGATGGGCTCCGGGGGTGGGGTTCGAACCCACGACAAACGGATTAACAGTCCGTCGCTCTGCCAGCTGAGCTACCCCGGAAAGGAGTTCGAACGCTAGCAGCGAGGCGCCGCGCCCCAGAACGAGAAGCACTCCTACTGGTGTGTCCCGGAAGGCCGAGGTAGACAGGGAGGATGCGCTTCCGAACAGGTCTGCTCGTGGGCTTTGGTACTGGTTACTACTTCGGTGCGAAAGCTGGACGCGAACGGTTCGAGCAACTGGACCGGGTCCTCACCAAGGTCAGGGAGAGTGAGGCGATCGACACTGCGGCGGACAAAGCGAAGGCGGTCATCGACCTCAGCGTCGAGCGGGCGCGCGATCTGATCGAGTCTCGCGACCAACCGGACGCCGTGATCGTCACGCCTCCTGATCCCAGCCTTAACTGAGACTTGGGCGGCTCCGCGCTGCCGCTCGTACTCTCAGTCTCCGTCGAGGTAGTCCCGCAGCTTTTGGCTTCGGTGCGGATGACGAAGCTTCGCGAGCGTCTTGGCCTCGATCTGGCGGATCCGCTCCCGCGTGACGCCGAACCCGCGTCCGACCTCTTCCAAGGTCCTCGCTTGCCCGTCGTCCAATCCGAATCGCAACCGCACCACCTGCTTCTCCCGGTCGTTCAGCTCCGAGAGCGCTTCGATCACCGCGTCGCCGAGCATCCTGCGCGCCGCCATCTCGGCCGGCGCCTCCGCCTGCTGATCTTCGATGAAGTCAGAGAGGTTCGAGTCATCGGTCTCGCCGACCGGCGAGTCGAGCGACAGCGGGTCCTGAGAGATTCGCATGATCTCGCGCACCCGTGCCGGGGTGATGTCGACCTTCTCTGCGAGCTCCTCGACAGTCGGCTCCCGCTCCAGTTCCTGGAGCATCTGGCGCTGCACGCGGTGCACCTTGTTGATCGATTCCACCATGTGCACGGGGATGCGGATGGTGCGGGCCTGATCCGCGATGGCGCGGGTGATGGCTTGGCGGATCCACCAGGTGGCGTAGGTCGAGAACTTGAAGCCCTTGGTGTGGTCGAACTTCTCGACAGCTCGCATGAGACCGAGGTTGCCCTCTTGGATGAGGTCGAGGAACAGCATCCCACGCCCGACATAGCGCTTGGCGATCGACACGACGAGACGCAGGTTCGCCTGGATCAGGGCACTCTTGGCCGCTTCCCCATCGCGCGCGGTCCGGCCGAGGCGGCGCCGAGCGACGACATCGAGCGTGTCGATCTCGCCGGCTGCCTCCATCTCCGCCAACCGGACCGATGCCGCACCTCCAGCCTCGATGCGCTTGGCGAGATCCACCTCCTGCACCGCAGTGAGAAGCGGGACCCGCCCGATCTCCTTGAGATACACCCTGACCGGGTCCGATGACGAACCCGCCCGGTCGGTCATCGCCTTCGCTGCGGGGCCGACGACGCGCAGGCGCCGGCGAGGCAACGCTGCTCCCAAGGGCGGCTCGTCGTCGAGCAGGTCCAGATCGCCGACTCCGTCGGGTCCGCGGTCACGCAGCACCGGCTCGGCGACTTCGTCGATGTCGTCGACCAGAGCTGTATCGAAGGGCTCCGGAAGCGCCGCTCGAACCTCTCCCACCCGCTCGAGCAGGGTGACCTCCTCGGGGTCCGGGAGCGCGATGTCGACGGACTCATCAACCTCGATCCGCTCAGCGCGCAGGCGCGTGCGGACGATGTCGAGCTCAGCATCAAGTGAGTCGGCATCGAGTGCCAACACCTCGCAGATCTCTTCCTGCGTGAGCACTCCCCTGGCCCGCCCTCGCTGAAGGAGGCGTTGCCAAGCAACTGGGTCGGCCCCAGAGGTGGTGGCGCTCTCATTCATCGTTTGGGTCATCCTCCGCCCGTCGTGTGAGCCACGCTAGCAACTCGTCCTCAGCTGCCGGGTCCGGCGGCGCATCGGGCTGCACCTTCTCGATCTGCAACTTGAGCCATCCGATGACACTGCTGTACGCCGCGAAGTCCTCGGCGTGCCGGGACGCGACCTCCAACGAACGAGAGGCCCGGAGCGCCTTCTCCCGCAGCAGCATCCGCCGGACGTCGGTCGGGTCGGCGTCGGTCTCCTCCACCGCGAGGCGTTGGAGCAACTCGGCTGCGCCCGGATCGGCTGCGTCGAGCGCGGCGTGTACATCACCACCTGCATCACGGAGGACACGGAAGGCCGAGAGATGGTGGTCGTCATCGAAGAGCACGTCGTCCAAGAGGCCCAGCATGTCGGTCGGCTGCTGGACCGCGAGCCGCAAGGCCTCGGTCTCGGGGGTGTCACGAACATGGCGACCGCGACCGACTGAGGGCTCCGCGATCCTGACCGGTCCCCCGGCCCGCAAGCTGGCCCGAAGCCGGTCGGGTTCGACGCGGCAGCGATCGGCGACCGCCATCAGGTACTGGTCCCGCACGAGCTCACTCGGATGCTCGGCAACAGCGGCTAGCGCGGCCTCTGCGGCCCGCGCCCGCCCTTCGGGCGACGAGAGCTTCGCTGCGCCGAGGATCCTCTCGATCCGGAAGCCGAGGAACGGCGTGGCTTGCTCGATCGCCGCCCGCAGGCGTCCCGGATCGCGCCGAGCGAGATCGGACGGATCCATTCCGGCCGGAAGATCGGCGACCGCCACGTCGACCTCGTGTCGGTGCTCCCACTCATAGAACCGATCGGCTGCGGCCTGGCCCGCCGCGTCGGGATCGAAGGCCAACACCACCCTCGGGGCGAACCGCTTCATCAGGCGGACGTGCTCCTCGGTCAGCGCGGTGCCGCACGTGGCCACCGCTCGAGGCAGGCCGGCTCGGGCGAATCCGATCACGTCGGTGTAGCCCTCGCACACGATGACCTCACCGGACCGGACGACGTCGTCCTTCGACCAATTCAGTCCGTAGAGAACCTTGCTCTTGACGTAGAGCCGTGTCTCCGGTGTGTTGCGGTACTTCGGCCCGTCGTCACCGGGCATCGCTCGTCCACCGAAGGCCACCGGATCGCCCTGGGCATCGAAGATCGGGAAGAGGACTCTGCCGCGGAAGAAGTCCTGCATGCGGTTGCGCTTGTTGAGGAAGCCGAGGCCGGCGTCCTGGATCGTCTTGTCGGGCAGTTTCAGCGCACGGATCAGCGCGTCCCATTCATCAGGAGCCCACCCGATCCGGTAGCGGCGGACGGCTTCACCATCGAGCCCGCGCTCACGCAGGTAGCGACGCGCCGCCCCGGCGTCGGCGCCGGTGAGGAGCCGGTCGTGGTACCAGTCGAGCGCGACCTGCATCGCTTCGATCAGCCGCGCCCGCTGCTTGCGGCCTTGTCCTTCGTTGCGGTCGGTGTAGCGCAACGTGATGCCGGTGCGAGCTGCCAACCACTCGACAGCGCCGACGAAGTCGAGATGCTCCATGTCCCGGACGAACGTGATGACGTCACCCTTGGCCTGGCAACCGAAGCAATACCACAACCCTCGCTCCTGGTTGACCGAGAACGAGGGCGTCTTCTCGCCATGGAACGGGCACAGCCCGACCCACCGACGACCGACGCGCTTGAGTTGGGTGAAGCTCTGCACGACGGCGACGATGTCCGCTGCCTCCCGGGCTCGGGCAACGTCCTCATCGACGATCCCCATCAGCCACCCCGCAGGGCAGGATCGGACCAGCAGGGCATGGACCGACGGTAGCAGCGCGCTCCTCGAACGTTGTCGGTACACGGGAGTCCCGGCCGGCTCAGGCCCGCCCACCTTGCGGTAGCAGCCGCCGAGCGATCGGGTCTCTAGTTGTGAGACCGCTCTGGAGCGGCTGACTCCGGCTCTTCGCGGCGGTTCGAGGTGCGAAGGGAAGCAAGGATCGTGACGGTCAGGATGCCCGTGATGACAGCCAGCGAGGTCCACGTCGGCGGGTGCCAGTCGAGGAAGTAGCCGCTCAGCATCTTCACGCCCACGAACGCGAGGATCATGCCGAGGCCGACGTTCAGGTACTCGAAACGATCTTGCATACCGTTCAGCAGGAAGTAGAGGGACCGAAGGCCGAGGATGGCGAACGCGTTCGAGCTGAACACGATGAACTGCTCGTGGGACACCGCCAGGATCGCCGGGATCGAATCGACGGCGAAGACGACGTCGGTCGTCTCCACCATGATGAGCACCGCGAACAAGGGCGTCGCCACCCGTTTCGCGTTCTTGAACGTGAACAGCTTCTGGCCGTCGTACTCGTTGGTCGAAGGCACGATCCGCCTGACCAGTCTCAGCACGAGGTTCTTGTCCGGATCGACCTCGGCGTCATCCTGGAAGGCGATCTTCCACGCCGAGTACAAGAGAATCGCGCCGAAGACGGCGAGGGTCACCTCAAAGGACTGGATGAGTGCCACTCCGGCGAAGATGAAGATGGCGCGCAGGACGAGTGCGCCGAAGATGCCCCAGAAGAGAGTGCGGAACTGATACTTCGCCGGCACGGCGAAGTAGTTGAAGATCACTGCCCAGACGAACACGTTGTCGACAGAGAGGCTCTTCTCGATCAGGTACCCGGAGATGTACTCGCCTGCGGCCTGACCACCGTGCCAAGCAAGGATCACACCGGTGAAGGAGACGCCGATGGTGATCCAGATGGCGCTCTCGATGCCCGCCTCCTTGAACGAGATCTCGTGAGCTGTCCGGTGCACGAGCAGCAGATCCGCCACCAACAGGACGATGATGAGCGCGACGAACGCTCCCCACTCCCACGGCTGCACGTCGAAGGAGGCGAAGTTCTGCTTCTTTGCGGCGTCGGCCGCTGCAGCGATCCCGGCGGTCAGCATCAGTCAGCGTTCGAGCGGTGAGGGGGCGACGTCCATCGCTTCAAGGATGGCCTGCGCAGCGGCCAATCTGGCGATCGGAACTCGATAGGGCGAGCACGACACGGCGTCGACTCCGCACGAGAGCAGCGTCCGGATCGAAGCGGGGTCGCCCCCGTGCTCACCGCACACCGTCACCACCAGCGTCGGACATGTGCTCCGCCCACGGGTCACCGCGATACGTACCAGTTCGCCGACTCCGACCGGATCAAGCGTGGCGAAGGGATCCGCCGGTAGGAGATGCTGGCTGATGTACGACGGCAGCAGGCGGGCCGACACATCGTCCCGACTGAAGCCATAGGTGAGCTGAGTGAGGTCGTTCGTGCCGATCGAGAACGCATCGACGTGCCCCGCCAGCTCGTGGGCCATCAGGGCAGCCCGTGGTGTCTCGATCATCGAGGCCAGCGGCAGATGGTCTCGGACGGCTCGGCCGTCGTCACCCGCTTCGGCGAGAACCGCGTCGAGCATCACCCGGACCGCGGCGAGCTCCTCGCCTCCCACCGTCAGGGGAACAAGCACCTCGGCCCGGGGCTGACCACCGGCCCGGAGGCGATCAGCCACCGCGTGGACGAGTGCGCTGAGCTGCATCCGGTAGATCTCAGGCCGCAGGAGACCGAGCCTGACGCCCCGGACACCGAGCATCGGGTTGTGTTCGGCCCAGGAACGGGCAGCGTCGAGAAGGGCGATCTCCCCGTCATCCAGCTGCCCGACGGACTCGCGCACTGACAGCTCTGTGAGATCCGGGAGGAACTCGTGGAGGGGAGGATCGAGCAACCGCACGGCGACCAGCAGGCCGTCGGCCGCCTCGAGCACTGCGGCCAGGTCGCGTCGTTGCAGTTCACCGAGCTCCGCCAGTGCAGCGGCCTCCTCGTCGGGATCATCGGCCAAGATCGCCCGACGCAGGACGGCCAGACGCGCTTCGCCCAGGAACAGGTGCTCGGTCCGGCAGAGGCCGACACCGTCCGCGCCGAAGCGGAGAGCTACGGCCACATCGTCGGCCGAGTCGGCGTTGGCGAACACGGCGAGCCGGCCACGCCGCACGTCGTCGGCCCAGCGCAGGATCTCATCGAGCTCGGGAGGTGGCTCGGTGGCCGCGACCTCACCGGCGCCGAGGATGACATCACCGGTTGCCCCGTCGATCGAGAGGACGTCTCCGGCGCGCACCACGACACCACAGGCCTCCAGGCGGTCGCCGTGCAACACGATTCCATCGGCTCCGACGACCGCCGGGATGCCCCATCCTCGAGCCACGACCGCGGCGTGACTGGCGAGGCCGCCCCTCGTCGTGAGGATCCCTTCGGCGACCCGCATCCCGTGCACGTCCTCGGGTGACGTCTCAGCCTTGACCAACAGCGCCCGCTCGCCGCGGTCGACAGCATCGGCTGCCGCGTCGGCGCCGAAACACACCTGACCGGTCGCTGCGCCAGGCGAGGCGGCGAGGCCGGTCGCTATCACGCGCCGCTCCTGCCCGGCGAAGGTCCCGTGCAACACCTCTTCCAGATCTGTCGCGGCGAGACGCAGGAGCGCACCGTTTCGATCACAGCGACCGGCCTCGACATCCCGCGATGCTGTCCGCAGCGCTTCGCCACGCACCATCAGCGGTCCTTGACCGCTCGCAGCGAGTACATGGCCCAGGACTCGGGCGTCGCCTGCGTGGTGGTCGATGTGGCCAACAGCCCGCAGCTCGCGACGGTCGGGGTGCCGCTGCTCGAGGTAGACGGGCCGGCGCACGGCTCGCCGACCGCAACCGCGGAC
>JBBSGQ010000206.1:0-6856 GCA_038253965.1 Acidimicrobiales bacterium
AACCAGAAGCCGGACTTCGAGAACGCGACGCAGGGTGGGCCCCCGACGAGCACGTCAGGCTGCTCACGCGCACCCAGGCCACCCGCACGCAGCAGGTCGCGAGTCGTAAGACCGACTCCCGAGCCCGTGGCCAGCGGGTAGAGATCGGCGCGGACCACTTCGCGGAGCTCCGGGAAAAACGCTGGGGCGTTCTTCTCCATCGTGTCGGCCGCGTCCTCATCCCACTCGACGGCCGCCACGGTGCTGAGACCAGCCGCTTCGATCCCGAGGTCCAATCCGCCGGCACCCGAGAAAAGCGATATGGCGGAGCCGACGGTCACTCGGAAAGTCTGGCGCGACAGGCCGGGCCCATCGCGCACCCCTGTCCCAGCCAGGAGACTCAGCTGGACACCATTTCGACGTCGGTCGGGGTGCAGGAGGGCCATGTCACCAGTAGACCCAGACCCTGTGACAGCCAAGGGCCCTACTGACTCGAGCACCAGCGTGGGTGTCCAGCGCCCGGTGGCCGCGTCTCCTCGGACGGTCAATCTCGGTCGCGGGAAGTTCGTTCCCTACCCCGAGCCGGTGGATGCGGCGGCGACCAAGGTCGGCAAGGGCAACCGTCGGAAGGACACGAAGCCGGAGATTCGACTCCGCTCAGCCCTCCACCGGCGAGGCTTCCGGTTCAGAAAGGATCATCTGTTGCGAGCCGGAGAGGTGAGGGTGCGGCCGGACATCGTCTTCCCTCGCTGGACCCTGGCTGTGTTCGTCGATGGCTGTTTCTGGCACGGGTGTCCTGAGCATCAGCATGTTCCCCAGCGGAACCGTGACTACTGGGTCCCGAAGCTCGAGGCCAACACCGCCCGTGATCGCCGGGTGGACGCAGCCCTCATCGGTGGCGGGTGGGAGGTGATGCGTCTCTGGGAGCACGAGGACGTCGAGGCCGCGGCCCAGCGTGTTGCGGCAGCGCTCGATAGACGGCGAGCCCATTCGCGCCTCGAACAGGAGTGACCTGAGATTCCGTCACACTTGACCCCAGCGCTCGAGCGATGATCGAGTGGACCCACTTGTTAGGAGGCTCACACATGACCCATGTGCGTCACCACCATGACCATGTGCGTCAGCACCGGGCTTCGGTCATCGCCGAGACGGCGATGTGGCCGGGATGCACCGCAGAATGGTGACCCGCGACCCGGCCACGCACCGGGGAGGACAGCGTTCGTCCGGTACCTGGCGGACATCTGGGTAGAGGTCGCACCCGACGGTGAGCTCGTCAACGTTGTCGTAGACGTCGAATCCATGGCCGAGCCGACGGAGGCCATCAACGCAGATGGTGCCCCGCCTCACGACGACTTCGCCATCGCGATCAGAGCGGCGCAGAGCGGTACATGGCCGTCATGGAACTACGGGGCACGGCCCGTTCGTCGAGCAACGAGGTGACTGCTGATTCAGGCACCGGACAATCGTCCGTACATCAAATGGAGGCGCGATGGCTGTCAAGTCCGATCGCATAGAAGCACGGGTGTCGCCCGATGAGCGTGACCGCATTGAACGGGCCGCTGCCAACGCAGGACTCTCGGTGTCGGCGTTCATGGTCAACGCAGCGGTCGAGCGTGCCGACGAGATCATCTTCGAGGCGACCAGTACCACAGTCCCGGCCGACTACTTCGACAAGCTGCTCGTCGCACTCGACAAGCCCCAGCTCGCAGCTCGGCTCGCAAAGGTCGCGCGGCGGGCACGCCGGCAGAGGCGGATCGAGGCCCGATGAGCGACCGGGTCGAGCCGCTGGCCGACCACGACCTTGCGTCGTTGCGTTGCGGCAACGAGAAGTCCGACGAGTGGCCGCGGCGCAGGGGCCGGACGGCGACCGGCAAACGGTACCCGCACCCACTTTCGATGATGGCAATGCGGTCGTTGGGCACTTCGCTTCCGCTCCGCGATGCTGAACCGTCACGGTTCTCCACGGAAGCTCGGCTGCGGCGCGCCTCGTCAGATCCCTGCGATCCACTTGGCCAAGCTCGCCACCCGCGTCGCTCGGCGTTCCATGGCTATGAGAGCAAAGACCCGCGGTCACGTCGAACTTGTGTCGGAGGCATGAGTCGACGGAGACGTTGCCATCGGCACGCTGCCCTGCGTCCAACACACCCGATCCTTGTCATCAATTTGTCCGCGAAACTCCTGGATACGTGCTGACACGGGCGGTTACTGGCCGGTACATGATGACAAGCGGGTCAACCGAAAACCGCCTCTGACCAGCACAAACAAGGACCAGGCAACACGAAACGGGACTCGGGATTCACGAGTTCAAGTCCCCCCTCCGACACGACAAATGACCTGGTCAGGACCCCTAAATGGGTGTCGTTTGCTAACGGATTTGCTAACACGCCGCAGCGACGGGCCCGTTCAGGGGCGCCGATCCATTCCCTTTCGGTGCCGGCAGTTCGTGGGGCGGGTCCCCGAATGCCCTGCACCTTGGGGTTCGGGGAGGTGCGTCTCTTGCGCGGTTGTCGTGGGCATCGGAGCGTTGCCAGTCGGGACGCCTGACCATGGGACCGCGTGTCACCCCTCCATAACGGTCGGCCAGCGAGTAGCGGGCGAGTTGGTCCGGTAGGACTTCGCCGCACGCGGCGACTTGGTTCGGCGCGGATTGGGGGTCCCCCTTCTGACCGGTCACCTCGAATAGGAGGTAGCTATGTCAGTGATGGAGGAACAGGAGCCCGTGAGGTCTCGGCGCTCGTTCACCGACGAATTCAAGCGTGACGCGGTGGCCTTGGCGATCGACGAGGGCCGCAGGGTCATCGATGTCGCCCGGAGGCCTCGGGGTCGGTGAGGGCACGTTGGGGAACTAGGTCCCAGGCCCGGGTCGATCGTGGTGACCGGGCTGGGGTGACCACGTCGGAACGCACCGAGTTAGTGGAGCTGCGCCGGGAGAACGCCCGGTTGCGGATGGAACGAGATCTGCTCAAACGAGCGACGGCCTTCTGGGTGAAGGAGTCGGGACAGTGACCCGGTATCGGTGGGTCGCACACCCATCTCGGTCAAGAGCGACCGCTCGGCCAACACCCCCTGGGCTGTCCTCGATCGCTTCGCCACAACCGCCCAGCCCGCCCGACCATCAAGCGCTCGTCGACCGCGCCCTATCGGCCAGTCTCTGGGTGTGGCGACCGGTCACGCGCGAGGAACGCCGGCCTTGCTTGGTTCACGTCTCCGTGGGGTGTTGAGCATGTGCGATGCGAACCCACGACCGCACCGCATGAAATCAAACGGCGCGTCAGGCGACGCCGGGAGCAGACTGCTCGTGTGGCAGGGGCAGGGGCAGCGCTCGAGATCGAGTCGGTCACCAAGCGGTATGACGGGCATGTCGCGCTTGACGATGTGAGTCTCACGGTCGAGCCGGGCGAGGTGTGCGGGCTGCTGGGGCCGAACGGTGCGGGCAAGACGACCCTGGTGTCCATCATCGCCGGGCTGCGGCGTGCGGATATAGGAACGATTCGTGTCGCGGGGACCGATCTCGCCGCGGGCGGCCGCGCAACGCGGGCTCTCGTCGGGCTCGCTGCGCAGGAGACTGGCATCTACCCAACGGTCACGGTCCGAGAGAACCTTGTCCTGTTCGCCGAGCTCGCCGGATACCGCAACCAGGAGCGGGATCGACGCATCGACGACGTGGCCGAGACCCTCGAACTCACCGAGCTGCTTGCCCGGCTCGGTCGACAGCTCTCCGGTGGTGAGAAGCGACGTCTGCATACCGCGATGGCGCTGCTTCACCGCCCGCGAGTGCTGCTGCTCGACGAACCGACTACCGGCGTCGACGTCGGCACACGGGCTCGGCTGTTGGCAGCAGTGACCACGCTCGCGACGAGTGAAGGGACCGCGGTCGTGTACTCGACGCACTATCTCCCCGAGATCGAAGCCCTCGGCGCCACGGTCGCGATCCTTGACCGTGGTCGGTTCCTCGCCCGCGGCTCGCTCGACGATCTCGTCGCGGCGTACGGCTCCGGTGAGCTCGAGGTGACGTTCGACGGAAAGGCGCCCCGGCTCGCCGCCGACGGTCTCGAGGTCGACGGTTCGATCCTGCGGGTCGCAACGGAGCGGCCGGGCATTGCGATGGCCGACCTGATCGGTCAGCTGCACGACGACGCCGACCGAGTGCTGTCGGTCGACGTGCGCCGGCCGAGTTTGGAGAGCGTGTTCATGGCGCTGACCGGGCGGCGCTATTCGGCCGATGCCGACGTCGACCAGGAGGATGACGGATGACCGACTCGAGTCTCGGAAGGATCTTCGCCGTCGCACGGCATGACTTGCGCATCCTTCGGCGCGACCCGGTGTTCCTCGTGATCTTCACGATCATGCCCCTCGGATTCATGGCGTTCACCAAGGGCGCGTACGGGGCCGCCGTGAACGTCCGGTACCCGCACGCGTCGCTCAATGGCGCCGAGCAGGTCGTGCCCGGAGCGGCGGTGCTCTTCAGCGGCTTCCTCGTCGGGAACCTGGGGTTCGCAGTCTTCCGTGAGCACGCGTGGGCAACCTGGGAGCGCCTCCGCGCCAGCCACCTCGAGACCTGGGAACTGATGCTCGGCAAGAGTGTCGCCCCGATCCTGAGCCTCGCCATCCAACTCACCGTCATGCTCGGCGGCGGCGCGCTCCTCTTCGACCTGAACGTCCGCGGACCGTTCCCGGCCTTCCTCGCTGTCGCATCGATGCTCGCCGTCATGGAAGTCGCGCTCGGCTTCATGCTCCTCGCAATCTGCCGATCGATCCTGCAGCTCAACGCGGCGACGAACCTCGGCGCCATGCTCCTCGGTGGGATCGGTGGCGCAGTCACCCCCGTATATCTGCTACCGACCTGGGCGCAACGGATCGCGCCCGCAACGCCCACCTACTGGGCGATGCGCGGCTTCCGCAGTGTGATCATCGCCGGTGCCGGGTTCGGAGCGATCCTGCTGCCACTCGGCATGCTTGCCGGCTTCACGATCGTGTTCACCCTGTTCGCGGCACTGCGCTTCGGTGTCGAAGAAGCAAAGCTCGCCTGGGCGTGACCTCGTCAGCGACGTCAGCTTGCACCCCGGCTACAACGAGCCTGCGGTCCGGCCAACTCGAAGCCGACGCCTGGCTCGTCGACTACCACCACCGGCGCCGCAACCACGGGGACTACAACGAGGCCGCATCCCCCCGCCAAATGCTCGACAACCACCGCGCAAAGCGAGCGGCATGACCACCAGCCACAGGACCCATCTCTCACCTCCAACCGCGGCCGCCCCCGGTGTGCCTGCTTGAGACTGTCGGGCAGGCGTTGCGTTGATTCGTAGCGTTGAGAGGTCCTTTGCGGGTTCGCTCTCGAAGTGCCTGCCGGTCGACGTTGTTGGCCTGGCTTTCTAACGAAGAGCGTCCTGCGGGGATCTCGCCGCGGTGTGGCTCGAAAGAGGAACGCGCACGACCAACCCGAAGCAGGAGTGCCCTCCGCGGTTCCACTCAGACGAGACCTCGGAGGTTCCATGGCAGTGATCATCGGCGTCGACCCACACAAGGCGTCCCATACAGCTGTTGCGATCAGCAGCGGTGAGCAAGAACTGGCTCGCAAGAAGGTGCGGTCCGGCGACATGCAGACCGATCAGCTCTTGGCGTGGGCTGAGCCGTTCGACACGCGAACGTGGGCGATCGAGTCCGCCGGCGGACTCGGCTACCTGTTGGCTCAACAGCTGGTGGCTGGAGAGACCGTCGTCGATGTGCCGGCCACCCTGGCCTCGCGGGTCAGGGTGCTGTCAACGGGCCGGTCCAACAAGAACGACCCGAACGATGCGCTGTCGGTGGCGATCGCTGCGCTGCGCTCCGACGGGTGCGACGGGTTGAAGCGGTCGGCCATAGCGAGGTGCTGCGACTCCTGGCCAAGCGCAACACCGACATCGGCAACCAACGAACACGGCTCGTGTGCCGCAGGCACGCCCTGCTGGCCGAACTCACGGGAGGCGGGATCGCCAAGGAAATCAACGCCTCTGACGTCGATCGGTTCCTCGAGGCCCTCAGCCCAACCACGCCAACGGAGCAGGTTCGCTACGACCTGGCCGTCGAGCTCCTCGGCGACAGCCGTCGCCTCGACACCCAACTCAAGACATCGCACAAGCGGATCCGGGCCGCCGTCCGAGCTTCCGGCACGGCCGTCACCGATCTGTTCGGGATCGGGCCGATCCTTGCCGGGGTGCTCATCGGTTACACCGGCGACGTCACCCGGTTCGGCAACCGTGACCACTACGCCGCTTACAACGGCACCGTCCCCGTCGAGTTCTCCTCGGGTGGTCGGGTCGTGCATCGCGTCTCGGAGCGGTGCAACCGCCAACTGAACCACGCCCTACACATGACCGCCGTCTGCCAGCTCCGCCAACCGCACTCCGACGGACGCGCCTACTTCGACCGGCGCGTCGCCGAGGGCAAGACCACCAGAGAAGCCCTGCGCGCGTTGAAGCGCCACGTCAGCAACGCAGTCTTCGGCCACCTCGTCGCCGACGCTCGACGCGCCCGCCCATAGCGGGCCCGGGAGGACAAACGGGAACGACTCAAAAGCCAGCGTGACCGGCACCTCACCCTGACGGCCGGCTCTTCGGCAAAGTCACTCCCGGACCCAAACCGACGCTAGAACAGCCGACACCGCTCGGCTCCGAAGCGCGCCCTCACACACCCGAGAGACAGCCCTTGACCCGAAGAGGATCCGTTAGTCGCGCGTCGCACTCCCGGCGATCTGTGGCGGTCGAGCTGTCGAGGATACGCGGAAAGGCACGTTGTTTGGTTGGCTATGACGACTGACGCACCTACCAGCGAGAGGGGGCGACGCTCGCCTTTGCTTCTCCGTCGTCGGGGTGCAGCTGGGGCGAGGGAATCCACGGGG
>JBBSGQ010000207.1:0-6844 GCA_038253965.1 Acidimicrobiales bacterium
CGTCGCCGTCGGCCTCGAACCGGAGCCGCCGCTGCAGGACCGGGTCGCCCGGATGCAACAACGCCTCGACCACCTCAGCCCCGCCGCCCCCGCACCGACGATCGACCCGGTGACGCAACGGAACCACGCCCAAATGCACCTCTCACGACTCCACGACGACCTCCGCCAGCTCCGAGCCGGCACCGGCCCATGGGGCTTCACCCCCGAAGGGCGCGCCGCCAACAGACTGGCCATCACCCGCGACGACCTCAGCCGGGCCCAATTCGACAACCAACCCCACGGACTGAGCCGACGGCAACGACGAACCAACCAACGCGCCGTCGCCGTAGCCCGCACCGCGCTGCAACAAGCCGAACAACAATGGCAAGCCGTCGTCGTCCCCGTCGAGCAACGGCTCGAACGAGACATCCAAACCGTCGAAGCGCAACTGGCCGACCTGCGTACCAACGACATCGTCCGCCGGCTCGACGCCCTCCAACAACCCGGACACGACCACGGCCGCCACCGAAGCGTTCAACAAGAGCACTCCATCGAAGGCCCCGACCTCGGCCTCGGCCTGTAGCCGCGGCGGCCACCGCATCGCGAGAAGGAGACCGAACTCCGACGGTCGTGCCGTCCGATGCCGCCCAGTGTTGTCTCGTCCACAACTCGAGCGGATCTGGAGATCTGGCGCGATCGATCGTGACGCGGCGGGGCTTAGTGGGTGGGTCTTCAAGCGAAGCAACCCACGGCTCACCAGGAGGCACCCATGACCCGATCAACAGCCACGGACAATCCCCAGCCCGTTGGCCTCATGGACATCAACGCCACGGCGGCTCGGCTCGGCGTCTCAGTGCGGCACATGCGGCGACTGGTCCACGAGCGCAGAATCCCCTTCATCAAGTGGGGCCACCTGATCCGATTCGACCCGCAGGAGGTCGAGCAGTGGCTCGAGGCGGCGCGGGTTCCATCCATGACGCCGCATCCCCTCCGAGGACGGTAGAGAGCCGTGTTCAGTCTGGATTCCCGAGCAGCAACACCGCGCCGAGTTGAGGAGGTACGACGGCCGCTCGGCCACGGAATCGTGGGGATCAACCGACACCGACGTCGTATCGTCTCCGACGCGCAGTCAATCGCATGCAAGGAGGCTCCATGGCGTCGATTGAGCCGGTGAGGTACCGACGTTCGATCCGCAAGTCCGCCAACGGCACATCGCACACCGTGAAGGTCGAACTGCCACGACGCGACTGGCGTTGGAGAGTCCGCTATCGCGACGCGAACGGGCGCAGCCGCGAACGCAGCTTCGACCGCAAGTACGACGCTGAACGGTTCCTCGAGACGAACGGCGCCGACCTGACTCGGAGCGAGTGGATCGAACCGCGACTTCGTAGGGTCGTCTTCGACGAGTGGGCCGACGAGTGGTGGGCAACCACCGTGAAGCTGCGCCCCACGACCCGCCGCGGATATCGGATCATGCTCGACGGTCATGTGTTTCCATGGTTCGGCGGCCGGCCACAAGCGACGATCGACTACCTCGACGTCGAACGTTTCATTGCCGCGAAGCTCGAGGAGGGCCTCGGACCCAAGAAGATCCGAGACCTCGTCTCGATCGTCTCCCTCGTGATGCGCCTCGCCGTGAAGGCCGGCGCACGGAAGGACAACCCTGCGGCGGGCCACGAGATCCCGGTACGTCGCAAGCGACTGCAGCCCGGCGATGTGCTTGATATGGAACAGGCTCAGCGCCTGGTGGACCACACGCGAGATCCCTACAAGCCTGCGATCTGGCTGCTCGTCCTGCTCGGGCTGCGTCCGGCGGAGCTGTGCGGCCTGCGGGTGCGCTCTGTCGACTTCGCCCGTCGCCGCATTGCGATCACCGAGACGCTGACGCCGGTGCATGCATTCGGGATTCACCGCTACGGCCTCGTCGAGGGGCCACCAAAGACCGACGCCGGCACACGGGCGCTGCCTATCCCCGCCTGGCTGTCCGATGACCTCGCAGCGATGCTCGCCGGTCGCGCCGCACGCCGAGGAGGGCCAATCGGCCAGCACGACTGGCTGTTCGAGTCCGTCAAGGGCGATCAACCGCTGAACCGCGACGCCTTCCGTAAGCACGTCCTTCGCCCAGCGCTCATCGCCGCAGGCCTCCCGCAGACGTATCGCACCTACGACCTGCGACACGCTCATGCGAGCTTGCTGATCGACCTCGGGGCCAACGTCCTCGACGTCTCCCACCGGATGGGCCACTCCGACCCAGCGGTCACGCTGCGGGTCTACGGCCATCTCTTCGACGGCCGCCAAGAGCAACTCACCGAGAAGCTGGACGAGCTCCGTCGGTCAACCAAGCCACGCAGCGGTGAAGCAGTGATCGACCTCGATCACCGCCGAGGGGCACGTTGACGTTGGCGCAGATTAGCAGAAGCTGAGCTGACGGCTATAATAGTAGCGTTATAGTCAGTCCATGACGTGGGAGGTCGAGTTCCACCCGATCTGCGAGCGGTGGGCCGACGACCTCAGCACGGACGACCAGGAAGCGTTGCTCGCCTCGATACGAGTACTTCGACAGGTCGGCCCCGCATTGGGGCGGCCCCTCGTCGACACGGTGAAGGGCAGCAGGCACAAGAACATGAAGGAGTTGCGACCACCGTCGTCGGGATCAACCGAGGTGCGAGTCCTGTTCACCTTCGACCTCGCGCGTAGGGCCATCCTGCTGCTCGGCGGTGACAAGAGCGGCGCCTGGCGCAAGTGGTACGCGACCAGCATCCCGACTGCCGACGAGTTGTACGACGAACACCTCCGCAAACTGGCGGAGCGCGACGAGGCACCGAAACCAACACGAAAGAAACGAGGAAAGCGATGACTGTGAAGACATGGGAGAAGAAAGTCCTCAGCCGCCCTGGAGCACGCGAGCGCGTTGAGGAGCTCGAGGACAAGCTGCTCGTCGCTCACGGTCTCGTGTCCGCCCGCAAGAAAGCCAAGGTGTCCCAGACCGAGCTCGCCCATCGACTCGGTGTCAGCCAGCCCCGTGTCGCAGCCATCGAGAAATCCGAGGACGTCACCATCGGTCTCCTGGCCCGATATGTCGAGGCGCTCGGCGGCAGCGTCGAGATCAACGCTGTCATCGACGGCAAGCGCACCACTCTGCTCACGTGAGCTGAGCGCAGCGACCATCATCGTCACGCTCCGTATCGGCACGCGAGTTCGCCATCGATCGCTCGCCCCACAGTCGCCCCACATTGCAACACGAAATGAGGGTAAATTCGGTGTCTTGGCGGTCTGCAGCGGACAATCAAAAAGGGCCGCTGAGCTGGGCAAACGTGGCGCGAGCAGCGCTGCCGCAAAACGCCTCGGCGAGGGTTCGATTCCCTCCAGCTCCACCAACCATTTGCACGCGAGAAGGTGCAGGGCACGGGTCAGCGCGGTTGCAGCCGACGCGGATTTGAGTAACAAGGCGGAGCTGCACCGCGCCAAAGCGACGAGTCATCGAAGAGATCCAGCAACGTGGCGAAGAACAGAGCGAGGATCAAACCGGTGACCTGGCCGACCAGCCTCCACCACGCGGGGCAGGGCGCCCCGTCATCGTCGTGGCTGCGGCTGTTGGGACTCGATTGGTTCCGGGTCCTCGATGTGCGGAGGGTCCGGACGAACTGGTGGTGACGGTCGAGACCGCGGCGTCGGTGACGGGCTGCTCGGTGTGCGGTGGGGGCGAGCGCGGTGATCTTGTGGCAGGCTGACGATCGGGACAGTCGACGTCGAAGCTGACCATTCGGGACGACCGACAGGGGAGCAGATGATGAAGGCACTGAGGCGAGTCTCGATCCTCGCGATGGTCGCCATCCTGGCGACGGGAGGCGTGGCAGCAGCGGACGGCGCGTACCACTCCGAGCGGCTGTCGTTCTCTGGTGGGTCCGATCCTGCGTTCCATGGCCAGGTGGTGAACATCCACGCCAACGGGCCGGTCAACGGCGCCTTGGAGCGTTACCAGGTCGTGGGTGCGGCGCCGTCCACGGACTACGAGGTGTGGATCCAGTTCTGCGAAACCGGGGGCTTCGCGGACTTCACCCAGACCGCGGTCCTGGCAACGGACGCTCGCGGCAACGGTCATGCCTCAGCAGCCTTCAGCGCGGCCGACCTTGCGCCGTTCTCCGGTGCGACGGTGATGATCCGGTGGGTGCTGAGGGTCGACGCGACTGACGTGCACGCGACCCCGTGCACCACCGTGACCATCGACTGACCGGAGGAGCGCCCCCTCGGCGCCGGCGGAGCCTGCACGGAGCTGTCGGCCGCGTGAGGACCAAAGCCGAACATGACTCTTCGCGTTGATGTAGGGAGCGGGGTGTAGGCAGGGTCCACCACGCGGGGCAGGGGCCCCGTCATAGTCGTTGCTGCTGAAGGCTGCGACGACGAGGAGACCCCTGCGTGAGCGAAGGTACCGGGCTGGCGGAGAAGCTGTTGGAACTCGACGGATTCCGGATCCTCGACGTGGCCGAGGGACCCGAGGAGCTGGTGGTCACGATCGAGACGACCGCGGTGGTGAGTGGCTGCGGTGGGTGCGGGACTCGGGCGGTGGCGCATGAGCGGAGACCGATCGCGATCCGGGATCTGGCGTGCTTCGGGCGGCCGGTGCGGCTGGTATGGAACAAGCGGCGGTGGCGTTGCCCGGAGCCCGCGTGCCCGGCCCGCACCTGGACCGAGCAGTCCGAGCATCTCGACGCCCAGGTGGTGCTCACCCGACGAGCGGGGGCGGAGGCATGCCGGCAGGTCGGTGAGAACGCCCGGCCGGTGTCGGGTGTCGCCGATGAGCTGGGGGTGTGTTGGTGGACGGTGATGAACGCGGTGATCGAGCTTGGCACCCCGCTGGTCGATGACCCCGGCCGGATCGGTCCCGTCGCTCATCGCGGCGTCGACGAGACGTCGTTCCTGCGAGCCAACCGGCATCACGCCACGATCTACGCGACGGGCCTCGTCGACCTCCGGGCGAAGGTCGTGATCGACATGGTCGAGGGCAACGCGGCCGCTGACCTGCGCCGATGGACCACCAACGCCGACCCGGCCTGGCTGGCCGGCATCGAACTGGTGGCCACCGATCGGCCGAGTCGTTCCGGGCCGGGCTGTCCCCACACCTCGACCACGCCGCCCGCGTCGCCGACCCCCTCCACGTCGTGCGCATCGGGAATCGCTGCGTCGACCAGGAGCCGACCCCGACCACCCCACCTCCGAACCCGCGCTCCCTACTCAGGCGCGTAGAGCCGGAAAACGAGAGGTGGCTGCTGGAAGCGCGACCGCGTCCATGCCGAGGACACACATCGGCAGCCCGTACGACTGCGCGAGGGTGAGCAGGTCGTCGTACCCGCCGTCGGAGAACGTGCGCCCCGCGTCAGCCTCGGTCGGTGAGGTCGTACTCGGCGAGGTAGTAGGGGTGGTCAGGTTCGTAGGTGGTCAGGGTGACCGCATGCTCGACGCGGCCGATGGGGCGCACGTCGTTCCCCGGGCGGCCCTGCAGCGCGTCGCCCAGCGACGCTCGTGCCCGTTCAGCGTGAACATCGATGCCCGCGATCACCTCGGGGTTGGCCGCGGCCAGGTCGGTGGTCTCACCAGGGTCGGCAGCGAGGTCATAGAGCTCGGTGTTCACGATGCCGTGCTTGGCATAGTGGAGCTTCCAGCGGCCGACCCGCACCGCCTCGAGGTCGTTCATCCAGTAGTAGAAGAAGGCGTCGTGCGGGGACTTGGCATCGTCGGCCAACAAGAGCGGGGCGATGTCGCGACCGTCGATCGTGCGGTCGGCCGGCAGCTCGGCGCCGCAGAGTCCGGAGAGCGTCGGGTACAGGTCCATCGACGTGGCGATCTCGCCAGTCGACCGGTCGGGCTGCACGCGGCCCGGCCAGCGCACGATGCATGGCACCCGCATGCCACCCTCCCACGTGGTGGACTTCGTGCCTCGCAGCGGCAGGTTGCTGCCGCCGTCGACGGCGCGCGAGCCATTGTCGCTGGTGAAGATCACGATCGTGTCGTCCTCGAGCCCGAGCGAGCGGAGCTCGTGCAGGATCACGCTGGTGGCCCAGTCGATCGATTCCACCGCTGCGCCATAGGCGCCGTTGTTCGACTGCCGGGCGAAGCGCTCCTGCACGTAGATGGGCACGTGTACGTAGAGGTGGGCCAAATACAGAAAGAACTGATCGTCGCGAGCGTCACGCAGGAAGCGCACGGCCTCGACCACATAGCGCTCGGTGAGCGACGATTGATCAGGCTGCTGTTCGATCACCTCACTGTCCAACAGGAGCGGGAGCGGGTTGAACTGGAACGGTTCTCGGCCCTTGCTCGGGGCGAAGAGCCCCGATGTGGGATGGGCCTGCCGGCCCATGTCATTGCTATAGGGCAGACCGAGGTAGTGGTCGAACCCGTGATTGGTCGGGAGGAACGCCGCCTGGTCGCCGCAGTGCCACTTGCCGATCATCTGGGTGCGATATCCGGCCGACGACAGCAGGGCACCAAGGCTGATCTCGGTGGCGGGCAGGCCGACGGCCTGGCCGGGAAACAGCACAGGCAGCCCGTCGAACGACCCGAACCCGAACCGCGGCGGATAGCACCCGGTGAGCAGTGCACCGCGCGACGGCGAGCACACCGGCGACGCCATGTAGAACGAGTCGAAACGCAGCCCGTCGCCCGCCAGCTCATCGAGCGTGGGGGTCTTGTTGAGGCGCGATCCGTAGCAGCCGAGGTCGCCGTACCCGAGGTCGTCGCAGTTGATGAGCACGACGTTCGGGCGTCGCAGGCCAACCGTCGCTGCTGTCACGGATGCGGTCCGGGCCTCAGCTGTCGAGCAGGGCGTCGAGGGCGTCGAGCAGCTCGTCGCCGAGGGCGGGGCCGA
>JBBSGQ010000208.1:0-6824 GCA_038253965.1 Acidimicrobiales bacterium
CCCGCTGCGCCGCCTCGTCGGCGTGCTGGCGAGCTTGATCGAGGGCTGCACCGGTCGCCCCGGACCCTGCCGCGCCCATGTGCCATCCGGTTGGGCCGAAGCGGTCGCCTGCCGCGGTGACGACGAGAGAGCCGGGGTGACCAACGGCGACGTCGACCGCTTCCTCCCAACTGTCAACTGCGACTGCGCCGCCGACGAGCGCGTCGAGCAGGCGCTCGACGCCGGCGCGGCGCGCCCGGACATGAGGCCGCAGCGGCTTGCCGCCGGACGGGGATACTGCGCGCACATCCGGCGCTGCGTCGAGAGCGAGCACGGCTCCCGTCGCTTCGGTTTCGTGCAACACCCCCAAGGCGCGCCGGGCGGCAGGAGCGTCTGCAACGAGGACCGCAGCCACCGCGTCGACGACCGCTGCCTCGAACGCCGCCTCCCAGCCAGGATCCACCTCGACCGCTTCCAAGAGGGTGCCGATCACACCTTCGACGCCGGCCAGCCGCTCGGCGCCGGCACGAGCGCGGCTCTCGTCGAGCGCAAGGGCGAGAGCTTCCACCCTTGCCGTCCAGGCATGCCGTTCAGTCTCGGCGGACCGGAAGGCGTCCTCGGCAGCAGTCAGCGTCGATTCGGCGCCGGCCCGAGCGATCTCGGCAGCGGCACCTCGCTCAACCAGCGGACCCTCGGCCGCTTCGGCTGTGGCGATCTCGGCCTCCAGTCGCTTGGACTCGGCACTCAGTCGCAACACCTTGTCGGACAACGCACCGAGTCGTGCGCGAGCCCGGTCGGCTTCGGACTGACCGCGCTCGACCGCCGCGCGCATCGCGAACAGCTCGCCTCGGATCTCGGCGGCGTGGCCACTCGGGGCGCTCACACCGTCAGCCCACTCCCGAGCGAACGCCTCTCGGTCCTCGTCCAGTGCGACCTCGGCTGCGGCGAGGCGCTCGGCGTCCGGCAACAAGGCTGCGGCACCGTCCTCCACCTCGACCAGCTCGTCAGCCAAGCGGGCCGCTTCAGCCTCCAGTGTGGCGATGACCGCACGATCGACCGATGCCCCACGATCGCGCTCGACTGCGCGCCGACGTTCGACCAGGACCGCGACCAGGCCACGAGCCCGCTCCCGGAGCGACTCGAAACGTACGAGCGCGTCGCCGAGGTCGTCTCCGCCCATCGCCGACAGCTGGGCCTCCGTCGATGCGACGTCCGCGTCGAGCCGGCGCAGTAGCGAACGAAGCTCCTGTTCCTGTTCGGCCAGCTCATGTCGAGCTCGGCCGCTTGCGTCAAGCCTCGCGTGAAGGCGCGCGAGCTCTTGGCCTGTCACGTAACGACGCAGTTGCGTCAGTTCGGCCACCACTGCGCCGTATCGGCGGGCCGCATCGGCTTGGCGCTCGAGGGGACGGAGTTGCCGGCGGACCTCACGCAGGAGGTCTTGCAATCGGGTGAGGTTCCCCTCGGTGGAGGTCAGCCGCCGTTCGGCCTTCTCCTTGCGACGACGGAACTTGAGCACGCCCGCAGCCTCTTCGATGATGAGACGCCGCTCTTCGGGACGAGCGTTGAGGACTGCGTCGATCTGACCTTGACTGATGATCACGTGCTGCTGTCGCCCGACCCCGGTGTCCGACAACAGCTCCTGGATGTCGAGCAGTCGGCAGGGCACCCCGTTCAACGCGTACTCGCTGTCACCGCTTCGGAACAAGGTACGGGTGACCGTGACCTCGGTGAAGTCGATTGGGAGTTGGCCTGCCGAGTTGTCGATCGTCAAGGCGACCTCAGCGCGGCCCAGCGCGGGTCGGTGCTGCGTACCGGCGAAGATGACGTCGTCCATCTTCTGGGATCGGACGGCGCTGGGCGCCTGCGCTCCGAGCACCCATCCGATGGCGTCTACGACGTTCGACTTGCCGCTGCCGTTCGGCCCCACCACCACTGTGACTCCGGGTTCCATCGCCAGGCTTGTCGTATCGGCGAAGGACTTGAATCCCTTGATGGTCAGCGTCTTCAGGAACACGGCGACTCCGTCGGGTCAGGCGCTGCGACTTTACTGGAGCACCCTCTCAGCTCAGGGATGGCTGCCTCATCGAACAGGCCTGATCGCGCTGTGGCCCGCATCGATAGCCGACTGGTGCGAGCGCGCCGGTCCGACGGGTGCGGTCCTCGACCCACCGTGGTCAACCACCAGAAGCGCGATCAGCACGATGAGCAGCACCGCCACCAGCGCGAGCAACGCGGCAACCACGTACGGCCGAGAGGCCACTGCAACCCACACGCGATTCGGCGCTGGCGCCCTGTCGTCGCGCTGGGTCGGCGACCATTGTGACGGGTCGGCCGCCCTGGGCTCGGCCGCCTTCGTCGCAGCCGGCTCGACCATGACGCACGTCTCGCCGTCGGCGTCGACCGATACAGCCTCGTCCCGCTGCAGCAACAAGGCCGAGCTCAGTTGCGTGGCCACTGCGACATTGCCGTCGAGACAGGTGATGGTCGCGCCGCCATCCGGTTCGGCGACGACATGGAATCGACCGCCTTCGGAGACGACAGTGGCCGGGCCAACCTGCACCTCGTGGGCCCAGGTCTTTGACCGCCCCGCCCGGTGCCACAGCTGACCCCGCTCGAGACGGGTGATGAACAGCGGATCATCACCCGGATGACGCACCTGCTCGCGCGTCCAAGCACCGAACGGCGCGATGCGAGTGACTGCCCCGTCGAGATCGACGAAGGTCACCGGCTCGGCGGTTCCGAGGGCGCCCGCAGAGCCTCCCGGCTCACCACCGTGGGTACCCTCCCCACGGATCTCCTGCACGACCGGATGTTAGCGACCACCTCGGACGACGACAGGGATGCCGACCGGACAACGCCCGCTCGCTGGTTGCACGCTCAGACCTGGCAAGCCTCGCAGAGGTACACGGCCTTGTTGCCCATCCGGACCTTCGACACCACGGATCTGCAGCGTCGGCAAGCGAGACCGTCACGCTCGTAGACCTTGAGCTCGGGCGTCCAGCCGCCCGGCTTGCCGCTCAGGTCGAGGTAGCGCCCGTCGGCCAGCGTCACTCCCCGGTGCTTTGACGACTCGTGGATCGTCTCGACGAGGGAACGATAGAGACGGCGGATCTCCTGGGTGGTCAGCGACGACGTCTCACGGTCGTGCCGCAGCCCGGCTGCGTGGAGGATCTCGTCGGCATACACCGGTCCGATACCGGCGACCAGCGTGCGGTCGAGCAGCAGCGGCCGGAGCTTGGTGTGACGGCGGAGCACCATCTCGCCGAACTTCGTCCAGGACACTGGCTCCTCGAGGGGGTCGGTGCCGAGCTCCTGCAGCGCCGGCACCTCTTCTTTGAGCTTGTCGGCTGGCACGACGAACAGCTCCAGGCCCCCGACGTCATCGATGAGGCGGAGCTGGCCCCCTTGGCTGAAGGTGATGACCACCCGGGTGCCCTTGGCGAGCTCGTCTTTCGCAGCCTGGCGCCGAAGCTGTCCACCGTGCTCCATGTCGATGACCAGGAGGTCCCCCGAGTCGAGCTTCAGTAGCAACAAGAGGTCCCGCCGAGCGAGGCCGGTCACCTTGGTGCCCTCGAGGAGAGCGACGAACTGCTTCTTCGTGCTGTGGCGAGGGATCACCCCGTTACCCGGGACCTCGACGGTCTTGATCCGCTTGCCGCCGATGTCGCGCTCGAGCTCACGCCGGAGCGTCTCGACCTCGGGTAACTCAGCCATCGTTCACTCGCTCTCTCGGCCAACCGACGCCGGCTGGTCATCATTGGATGGGGTCGTGAGACGGAGCCATGCGACCAGGGCCGCGGCTTGCTCGGCCTGCTTCTTGGAGGGTCCGGTGCCTTCTCCGAATGCGATCTCGCCGATGAGGACGACCGCGGAGAAGTGCTTGTCGTGCTCGGGCCCGTCCTCACTGATGCGGTAGGAGACCTCATCGCATCCTTGCTGAGCGACGAGCTCGTGCAACCGGCTCTTCGGATCCTGTTCACTGCGTCCGTCGAGGCGATCGACGACGAGGCGAAGCACCAGGGTGCGCGCCGAGTCGAGACCGCCATCGAGGTAGACGGCACCGATCACCGCCTCCATGGCATCAGCGAGGATCGACGGACGCTCGCGACCGCCGGAGGCGTCCTCGCCCTTGCCCAAGAGCAGGACAGATCCGATGTCGAGGTCAGCCGCCATCTCTGCGAGGGCGGCGGCCCTCACCACCGCAGCCCGAGATCGTGAGAGCAGACCCTCTCCCGCATCCGGAAACCGGCCGAATATCTCGTCGGTGACGACAAGCCCGAGCACCGAGTCGCCGAGGAACTCGAGACGCTCATTCGATTCGAAGGCTCGATGTTCGGCGCACCAGCTGCGGTGGGTGAGGGCGCGCGTCAGAAGCGCGGTATCGGCGAACGTGTGTCCGAGCCGCTCTGTGAACTCGTCGAGCGCTTGCCCCGCGATCAGCTCTGTCCCAACCGGCCATGGACGTAGTCCACGGCGTCCCGTACGGTCCTCAGGTCCTCGAGATCCTCGTCGTCGAAGTGGAAGCCGACAGTGCGCTCGCCGAGCTCCTCCTCGAGGGCTTCGACGAGTTCGATGAGGGCCAGCGAGTCGGCGTCCAGGTCGTCAGCGAAGGAATCGCCCTCGTTGATGCCGGAGGGATCGATCTCGAGGATGTCGGCAAGCCGGTCACGCACGAGCTCGAAGATCTCGCGACGGCTCATTGGGCCCTGTTCAACATGCGTCTCGGCGGGCACGACGGACTCCTCGGCAGGTGGCGAAACGGCGGTACTTTAGCCGAGACACCGTTTGCCCGCTTGTGAATGAGTGGCCGCTCGGAGGCAGGCGTGGCTCCCCGCCGTGCGACTCAGCCTTCGCTGATGGCCCGCCCCAGAGCTCCGATGAGGTCTCGTTCGACGGCATCTGCGGCCACACGGACCGCGTTCACGACAGCCCGGGCAGACGAGGAGCCGTGACTGATGATGCACACACCGTTGACACCGAGCAGCATCGCTCCCCCGGTGTTGTCGGGGTCGAGCTGGCGATACAAGGGCAGGAGGGCCGGCATCAGGGTGTCGGCGGCGGCGCGGGTGGCCTCGTCCGTGTCGAATGCACCAAGGATCGCATCCACCAGAGACTGCATCCCTCCCTCGAGGGTTTTCAGGGCGACGTTGCCGGTGAAGCCATCGGTGACCACCACGTCGACGTCGGGCGACATGATGTCGCGGCCTTCCACATTGCCGACGAAGCTCCCGCCCGACGTAGCGGCCCATCCACCGCCGGCCAGGAGCGCATGGGTCTCCTTGACCAACGGGGTGCCCTTGCCCGGCTCCTCTCCGATGGATAGGAGCCCTACCCGCGGCTCGGTCACGGCGAAGCGCTCGCGGGCGAACACCGCTCCCATCTGCGCGAACTGCACAAGCCATTCGGCCTGGCACTCCGAATTCGCGCCAGCGTCGAGCAGGACGGTGGGTCTATCCGCGCCAGGGCACGGGATGGGCGTGGCGATCGCCGGTCGGGCGACGCCCCTGATGCGTCCCATCCGGAGCAGCGCACTGGCCATGGTGGCACCCGTGTTTCCGGCGCTCACCATTGCTGAGGCCCTGCCGTCGCGGACCGCTTCGGCCGCCCGGACGAGCGACGAGTCCTTCATCGTGCGAACGCTGCGACCCGGATCTGCGCCCATGGCGATGACCTCCGATGCCTCGATGACGTCGAGACCCGAGGTGGCGCCGATCTCGTCCGGGCGCCCGACCAGCACCACGGGCACGCCGAACTCATCGCGGACCTGCACGGCACCGGCCACGATCTCGTCGGGCGCCTTGTCCCCGCCCATCGCATCGACGGCGACGGGCAACATCGTCGGATCAACCACTGGCTGTCAGTCGACCCGCAGGAGAGAGCTGGCTCAGTCGACTTCGATGGCCTGGCGGCCGTTGTACCAACCGCAGTTGCCGCAGACGACATGAGGCAGCTTGGCCGAGCCGCAACGAGGGCACAGGCTCCGGGCCGGCACGTCGAGCGTCCACGCCGAGGCTCGCCGACTTCTGCTCTTTGCTTTGGAGGTCTTCTTCTTCGGAACGGCCATGACGATTCCCCTGGGCAAGCGGAGGCAGGCGGCCGCCAGTGGATGAGCCGCCAGGTGCGAGCGCAACAGCGTAGCGGGGACTCCTCGGCCGGTCGAAGCGGCGGAACCAGACGAAGATGGGCGGGCAGGAGCCTGGTTCGGGACCAGTTCCCCCGATGGCGTGATCAGTCGGGACGCAGCTGGTCGAGCGCAGACCAACGAGGGTCGCGGATCGGCTCGGCCTCAGCCTCGGTGCCGGCCACCGTGGGGAACAGTTCGGGAGCGGGACCGAGGCAGTCCTGCGAACAGAGCGGAGCGAGCGGCAGCGCCAACAGGACCGTGTCGCGCAGCATCGGAGCCAGGTCGAGCTCGTCGCCATGCAGCGGCCACGTGTCACCCTCGGTCGGACGGACCTCGAACACCTCCCGGAGCTCGGTCGTCAGGCTGCCTTCGAGCTCGGTGAGGCAGCGGCGACACTCCCCAACCCACGGCACGACGACAGCTCCATCGACCACGATCCCCTCAGGGATCGACTCCAGGACACCGTCGACCTTCACCTCGGCGCCCTCTGGTACGCCGGCTGTCGAGATGCTCAGTCACTGTGCGGGCATGGCGCGGTGCAGCTCGCGCCGGGTGCCCGGTCGCCGGCGCAACTCGTTGACGTGCTCGATGAGGGTGGCGGTCCGGTCCATGTGCTCAAGGATGCCGCCTCGGCCAGAGTCGCGGGTCCTCTATTGGTCCTGATCGAAGAAGCCGTCCGCCGAGGGATCATGCTCGGGTGCCGGTTCGGGGCGGGAAGGCA
>JBBSGQ010000209.1:0-6743 GCA_038253965.1 Acidimicrobiales bacterium
ACGGCCTCACGAGACCTCGGTCTGACCACTTCCTGGCCGCTTCTTGTCACGGACCGCGGATGCGCGTCGGAGGGGACGTCATGCTGTCCGGCCCGTCGGAGCTGATCCGACCCCATGCCGGGACGCCTTCCCGCTCGCCACCGGGCCCGTCCACCACATGGCGGTGAGGGAACGACGTCGACCGAACGACCGCCCCGTCGTCCGCGGCTCCTTCTGGAGCCGGGCGGCGGGGCGTTTCGCGTCGTGGCAGCGGTACCGTTGCTGCGATGACTGACCAGCTCCGGGTTCTCAGCGTCCACGCTCATCCCGACGATGAAGCTTCCAAAGGAGCCGGGACGGTTGCGCGGTATGTCCACGAGGGTGCCCGCGCCGTACTTGTGTGCTGCACCGGTGGTGAAGCCGGAGACATCCTCAACCCGGCGATGGATCGCCCTGAGATTCGGGATCGGATCGATCAGGTCCGTCGCGAAGAGCTCGTAGCGTCGGTCGAAGCCATCGGTTACGACGAGCTGATCATGCTCGGCTATCGCGACTCGGGCATGCCTGACACGCCGGAGAACGCCGACCCGCGATCCTTCGCCCGAGCCGACCTTGACGAGGCGACCGGTCGCCTGGTGGAGATCGTTCGGCGCGAGCGACCCCACGTCATCCTGACCTACGGCGATGACCAGGAGGGCTACCCCCATCCGGATCATCTCCGGGTCCACGACATCTCGGTGCCCGCGTTCGAGCGCTCTGGCGATCCGGATGCGTTTCCTGGTACCGGGGAGCCGTGGGAACCGCTCAAGCTGTACTACTCGGCTTGGTCTCGGGCCCGTATCGTCGCGATGCACGAGAAGTTCGGTGAGCTCGGTCTGCAGTCCCCGTTCGAAGACCGTTGGTTCGAACGGCCGAGCCAGGACCACCGGCTCACCACGCGGATCGAAGTCAGTGACTACTACGACGTTCGGGCGCGTGCGTTGCGAGCCCATGCCACCCAGATCGATCCGAGCTCATCGTTCTGGTTCGGGCTGCCCGATGCCGTTGCGGCGACCGTGCACCCCTGGGAGGAGTACATCCTCGCTCAAAGCCGCGTGAAGACCGAGATCCCAGAAGATGATCTGTTCGCCGGCATCCGAGATCGGGTCGACGCGTAACCGGGATCGCTCGGCAACTTCGCGCCTACGATCCGGCCAGACGCAACGTCTTGCACGCAACGGAGGCAGAGATGGCGAAGTACCTGTCCCAGGAATGGCTCGATCTGCAGAAGGAGCTCGGTCAGGAGTTCCCGGAACGGCCCGGCGCGACGGCGCGCATGCAGTACGTCGTCACCGGTTCACCCGAGGGAGACGTGAAGTACTACACCGTCATCGAGAACGGCAAGATGCTCGAGAACAACCTGGGTGACGATCCGCAGGCGGAGTTCACGCTGACCACCGCCTATGACGATTCGGTCAAGGTGCTCAAGGGAGAGCTCGACGCGAACGCCGCTTTCATGCAAGGAAAGATGAAGGTCACCGGCAACATGGGCAAGCTCATGTCGTTGATGCCGCTGACCCAGAGCGCCGAGTACAAGTCCATCCAGACCAAGGTCGCCGAGAAGACCGAGTACTGACCGGACGGAATCGCCGGTCAGCGGTTCTGGAGCTCGGCCTGCGGCGCCAGACTGCGCTGCAGCTCTCTCAGCCGGCGGTACCCGATCAGCTCGACGCCGGCGCGGTGCAGCATGGCTGGCAGCTCGGTGTCGAACGTGACGAGATGGTGGTCGTCCACCCGGGCTGCCCAGTCAGCGTCGAACGCCCGTTGCTCGGGCGTGTCCATCGCCGGATGGACATACAGCTCGGTCACTCCGGGCCGGAGCTGTCGTACCGTGCGTTCGATGGCTCGACGGCTGCCCACCCCGCCGACGTGGACCAAGTGATCGGGGAACAGCACCCCAGCCTCGGCGGCCAGTCGTCGGAACGGAAAACCGATCGCCCGTTCACTTGATGCGCCGGAAAGCCTGATGGGCAGCCCGAACTCGACAGCGAGGTCGAGGTAGACGTCGAAGAACTCGGGCCGCAACTGGAGAGCACCCATGTGCGAGTCGAGGTGACTTGCGTCGAAGCCCCACAGGATCGCCCGCTCCAGCTGCGCCCGCAGCTCCCGGCGAACCTCGTCGAGATCGGCATGGTCCCAGAGGTCGTCCACGGTCCGCGGGAAACCGCCATCGCCGTCGAGGAGCGATGGAGCATGGGTGATCGGACCCCACCGGTAGCGCTCGTGCTCGGCATTGAGCGTGAGATGTACCCCGATGTCCTCGCCCCGGTAGCGCGACGCGGCCTCTCGAGCCCAGGGACACGGCACCATCAGGCTGGCGCTGGTGGCCAGCCCTGACCGGAGCGCCTCGTAGGTTCCGACGTTGGCCGCATGGCTCAGACCGAGGTCATCGGCGTTCAGGATCAACGCTCGCGCGTGCGGAGCGAAGCCGAGCGCTTCGGCCAGCGAGGTCACGAGGCACCGACACTAGGATCCAAACCCCCGGACAACCAGCAGAGTGACACTGACCCCGACGCTATCGCCGGCGCGAACCGGACAACACTCGTCCGATGTCTGCCTCGACCGATCCGGCGAACCTGAAGCGTCAGTACGCCGACGAGACCAACCTGGCCGCCCGGGCCAACATCTATGCGTACCAACATCCCCGCGTCGCGTTTCCGGCATGGGTGTTGGATCACCTGCCCGATGAAGCGCGCACCGGTCCGGTGCTCGATGTCGGCTGTGGCCCGGGTTGGTACGTCGCTCGCGCCGTGGAGCGGGGGATCCCGACGATCGGCCTCGATCTCTCTTCGGGCATGGTGCGCCAGGCGTCCGCCGTGTCCCCAGGTGCGCTCGCCTGGTTGGCCGGTGACGCCACTCGCTTGCCGTTCAGTGACAACTCCTGTGCTGCTGCGTCGGCACTTCACATGCTGTACCACGTGCCCGAGCCGGCCGCAGCCATTGCCGAGCTCCGTCGCGTCGTGCGGCCGGGCGGCACCGTCCTGGCTGTGCTGAACGGGGTCGACCACATGGATACCTACCGTTCGCTCCTGGCGGAGGCCGCGGGCCGAGACGAATGGCTGCCGTGGTCGTCGTCTCGGGTGAACCTCGGGCATGTCGATCTGTTCGATGAGATGTTCGCCTCGGTTGTGATCGACGAGCTCCGGGGCCGCATAGTGCTCAGCGATGTCGAGCCCCTCTTGTCCTATGCGGGGTCTGCCCGCGAGTTCTACGAGGACCAGATCGACTGCTCGTGGGCGGACCTGCTGACCCGGTTCGCACAAGCGGCGAATCGCCATCTGGCTGGCTATGGCACCATCGAGATCACCACGCACTCCGGCGTGTTCGTGTGCACCGTGGCCGGTTGAGCTCATGGTGGTCTCGTTGGGGCGCTGCATCGAGACCACAGCCCACGACCGGTTCGACGAGCACCAGCGGCGGCTGTCGAGAGGTCGGCGGCGTGCGCCGTGTTCGGGGCTATTGAGAGGATGCGGGCATAGCCTTCGAGGACAAGCGTCCGGTTGACGAACATCCCATCGGCCGACCGGTAGACATACAGCAGCAGTCGCCCGTAGCGATCACGCGCCTCGGTGTCTCTGGCCACCCGAACAGACGCACCGTGCGGCAGCAAGGTCTTGGTCCGCGTCGAAGCTTCAGGGCCGAAGCACTGCACAGGGGTGTTGGGCTTCACAGTTTCCGGTGTGTCGATGCCGAGAAGCCGAACTCTTTCCGTGCCGGAGGCGAATCGCAGATCCACAGTGTCGCCGTCGACCACGCGCACGACAGTCGCGTCCACCGCATCGGAGCCTCGGCCCCTCATGCTGTGCACCGCGCCGCAGGCTGGCAGGCAGCACATCAGAACAAGTCCCAGCCAGAGGCGCGTGAGTGCAAGACGATCGAGAAAGCCCATAGTGGCTCCGTTGATACGAGTGTGCTGGCGGCAAGCGAGCCGCAAACGATCTCAGGTGATCCGGGCTGTGGTGACAGCGATCGAGGGGAGCAACGCGCCGATGAGCCACTTCATCGCTGTGTTCGGCATCCCAGACAGCAGCGAGTCAGATGAGACGGGCGAAGGCGTCGTCGAGATGGGGGAGAAGTTACCCCACCATAGAAGAACAGGTGTTCGACTGTCAAGTAGTCAAGCGAGACGCTCGATGATGGTCCCCGTGCCGAGTCCGCCACCACAGCACATCGTGACCAAGCCATACCGGCCGCCGGTGCGTTCGAGCTCGTGCACAGCCTTCGTCAGCAGAATCGCACCGGTGCCGCCGAGCGGATGACCGAGCGCGATGGCTCCACCGTTCGGGTTGACCGTCTCGGAGTTGGCACCGAGCTCCTTTGCCCAAGCCAGGACGACCGAGGCAAATGCCTCGTTGATCTCGGTGACATCGATGTCGTCCATCGATAGCCCTGTTCGGTCGAACAGTCGACGAGTCGCGTCGATCGGACCGGTCAGCATCAATACAGGATCGACCCCGACGAGGCAGCTGTCTACGATGCGGGCCTTCGGTCGCAGGCCGAGGTCTGCCGCTCGCTCGGCCGTCATGACCAAGACTGCAGCGGCGCCATCGGAGATCTGCGACGAGGTCCCGGCGGTGTGGACCCCATCCTCACGAGCCACCGCTTTGAGCGTGCCCAACTTCTCTAGGCTCGTCTCTCGCAGACCTTCGTCCCGGGTGACCGAATGCGTGATATCCGACGGTTTGCCTTCTTCGTCGAGGTCGGGAGCGTCGATCGAGACGACCTGGCCGTCGAAGCGACCTTCCTTCCAGGCGCGAGCTGCCCGTTGCTGAGACAGAAGCCCGAACTCGTCGGTGTCGCGGCGGCTGATTCCCCACTTCTCGGCGATGCGCTCGGCACCCTCGAACTGCGACGTGAACTCGTACTGCGGGAAGTACGTCTTCGGCACGGGGCGGCCATGTTCGCCGCGAGAGTTCGATCCGATCGGGACCCGGCTCATGACCTCGACGCCACAGCCGATGGCGATGTCGACCACGCCCGAGCCCACCAGACTTGTGGCGACGTTCGTGGCCTGTTGGGAGCTCCCGCACTGGGCATCGACGGTGGTCGCGGCTACCGACAGGGGAAGGCCAGCGGTAAGCCAGGCGGTACGAGCGATGTTGAAGGACTGCTCGCCCACCTGGCTCACGCAGCCGCCCACCACCTGGCCGACGATGCCGGGATCGATGCCAGAGCGTGAGATGACCCCATGCTGCACGGCGGCCAGCAAGTCGGCCGGATGCATGGTGGATAGGCCCCCGCCCCGCTTGCCGACGGGCGAGCGGACGGCTTCGACGATGACGACTTCGGTCATCCCGGCAGCATAACTGGGCAACTTGACCCGCGGGTCAAGAAGGCCAGGGCTGCCAATTCAGCGACGTCCGCTGACCAGCTGGAGGACGAACAGCAGCGCACACGCTCCGACGAACGCGACAAGCACCGACCAGAGCCCCGAGTCGGTGATCCCACGTTGCCCCGCAGCATTGAAGAGCGCACCCCCTAGGACACCGCCGAGGATCCCGACGGCGATCGTGCCGAGACATCCTCGCTTCTGAGCCCCGGTGGCGACACGGGCCAAGCCACCTGCCACGAAACCAACGACGATCCAAGCCAGAACCGACATAGCGGGCGATGGTACCGGCCGGGCAACGATGAGACGTCGGCAGGTTCACGCGGCCGAACGGCTCTCCTCCGGTTCGGCCGCGTTCTGTGGGGCGGAGGCGGCGAGTGCGGCGCGAGCGGCGGCGATACCCCTCCGACCGATCTCGCAGGTGCGCTCGTCGAGCCGCCAACGGGGGTTGCTCTCGATGAGGGCGAGCTGTCGTTCCATGGCACCAGTATCCGCAGGGGGTGTGACAGGAATCTGCGGCCTCCAAGGTCTCAACGACTCTTCCCCGCCGGTGCTTCCCGTATGCGCATGTGGCAGGTGCCACCCCCGGTGGCTCGACACCGCCTGCTGGTGAGCCGATCGCTTGGAGGTTTGTGCGGTGGTGCTGGTTGGATCGGCTTGGGTGCGCCGGGCTTGGGGGTGGGACGGCGCACTTGGCTCGGGGCCCGGGTGCTCCCCGATGAGTGCGTCGTTCAGAGGGGCGCGCCAGTGGCCACCAGGGGCCACGGACGCGCCTGCTCCACCTGGCGTGCGAGGTCGAGGAGCAGCGCGTCCTCGTGGTGGCGACCGATGATCTGCATGCCGACGGGGAGGCCTTCGAACTGCTCGACGGGCACGGAGATCGCGGGGTTGCCCGAGATGTTGGCCGGGATGGTGAGGGCACCGTTGTTGCCGGCCTCGACATGCAGACCGCCCACGCGCGTGTTCAGGTAGACGTCGGCCGGGAACGCGATGTCGGGGTTGCTGGCACAGATCACGAAGTCGACCTGGTCGAAGATGGAGGCGACAGCTTCGTTGGCCGCCGTCCGAGCGTTCTCACCCTGGGCCAGGACATCGAGGTTCAGCATCTGCTCAGCGATCGTGAGCCCGAACGCGATCTCGGTGGTGAGGTCGTCCTTGCAGCCGGGCCAGAGATCGCCGAGATCGGCCTTGAGCCCCGACAGGTTGGCCAGCGCCCAGGTCATGTCGAGCGACGGCATCGTGACGTCGATGTCCACGATCTCAAGACCGGCGTCTTTGGCCAGTGCTTCCGCCGCTTCGACCACCCGCTGCTGCACCTCGTCGCGGACGATCGCGACTCCGAGCGTCGGTGCGATGGCCACCTTCTTGCCTCGCAGGTCGTGGCTGGCGAGGTCGC
>JBBSGQ010000210.1:0-6741 GCA_038253965.1 Acidimicrobiales bacterium
AAGTGTCGACCTTGCTCGGCCGCATGCCGTCGGCCGTGGGCTACCAGCCCACGCTGGCCGATGAGATGGGCGAGCTGCAGGAGCGGATCACGTCCACTCGGGGCCGTTCGATCACGTCGCTGCAAGCGGTGTACGTGCCGGCCGACGACTACACCGACCCGGCCCCGTTCACCAGCTTCACCCACTTCGACGGCACCACCGAGCTGAGCCGAGACATCGCGGCCCTTGGCATCTACCCGGCGGTCGATCCGCTCGCATCGACGTCGACCATCCTCGCCCCCGAGGTCGTCGGCGACCGCCACTACAACGTGGCTCGTGAGGTGCAGCGCATCCTGCAGCGCTACAAGGAGCTGCAGGACATCATCGCCATCCTCGGCCTCGATGAGCTGTCCGAGGAGGACAAGGTCACCGTGGCCCGTGCTCGCAAGACCCAGCGGTTCCTGTCCCAGCCGATGTACGTCGCCGAGACGTTCACCGGTCTGCCCGGTGTGACCACACCGGTCGACGAGATGGTCGACTCGTTCGAGGCGCTGGTCAACGGTGATCTCGACGACCTCCCGGAGCAGGCGTTCCTGAACGTGGGTGGCGCCGAGGCGGCGCGCGAGAAGGCCCGCAAGCTGCAGGACTCGAGCAGCTGATGGCGCTGCAGGTCCAAGTTGTCTCTCCGGAGCGGATCCTCTGGACCGGCGAGGCCGAGATGGTCATCGCCCGCACCGTCGACGGGGGAGAGATCGCGTTCCTCACCGGGCACGCGCCGTTCGTCGGCGCGCTCGAGATCGCTCGGGTCAAGGTGCGTCCGGTCGAGGGAGGTGACGACCAGCTGATCGCAGTCCATGGTGGGTTCGTCGAGGTCAGCAACGACCAGGTCTCGATCTTGTCCGACGTGGCCGAGACCGCTGATCAGATCGATGCCGACCGAGCGCGCCAGGCTCGCTCCAACGCCGAGGAAGCGGTTCGCAGCAACGCCGACGACGAAGAGGCCGCCGCCGCGCTCCGCCGGGCCGACGTCCGCCTCGACGTCGCCGGCGTCTCGGTCTGAGTCCATTGGCCTCGCCCCGATTTTGGGTCGTTTGACCGGGATATGCGCGGTCGAATGACCCAAATTGGCGGCGGGTGGGTTGGCGTTCGGTGCGCGAGCTGAGCCGATGGCGCGTCGCCGGCTCGCAGTCGCTCTGCTCATCCCGCAGCCGCTGGCGACCGAGATCAACGGGATCCGCCGGGCCTGCGGCGACCCCCGTCTCGGCCGGATCGCTCCCCACATAACGCTCGCGCCGCCGGTGAACGTGGCGGAGGAGCGGGTCGGGGACGTGCTCGACGCGTGCCGGGATGCCGCCCGATCGACCCCCGCGCTGCACCTCACCCTTGGAGCACCGTCCACGTTCGCTCCGGTCACCCCTCTGGCGTGGCTGAGGGTGGGGGGAGAGGTCGATGCGGTGCAAGCGGTGCAACGGCGCCTGGCCGTGGGGCCACTTGCCAGGCCGGCTGAGCACGCCTTCGTCGCTCATGTGACCGTCTCGGCCAAGGTAGATGCGACGAGGTTGGAAGCGATCCTCGTCGCCCTCGACGATTTCGCGGCAGCTTGCACGATCGACCGGTTGCACGTGCTGGAGAACCAGCAGTTGGCTGACGGCCGGTGGGGATGGGTGCCCTTGACCGACATGGCCTTTCGACGTCCGGCGGTGGTCGGGACCGGGGGTTTGCCCCTAGAACTGACGGTGGGGACGCTCATCGAACCGGACACCGGGGCGCTGATCGCGATGGGTGTGGTGGGAGCTGCCCGGGGTCTCACGGTGACGGCTCGCCGGGACGGGTCGGTGGTGGGTGCGGCAGCCGGGACGACTCACGACGGCTTGGCCATCCTTGATGCGTTGATCGTCGCGCAGGGCCACCGCGGCCAAGGCGTCGGTTCCCACCTGCTGGCCCGCTTCACCGCCGAGGCGACAGTTCGCAACTGCTCTGCAGCCGTTCGCGTCGCGCCCCGGACCGACGCGACCTCGCAGTTGTGCCGTCGGCGGGGCTGGACCGTATCGGCCTCGGGATCTGCAGATGAGCCGTTGACAGTCATGCGAGTCCTGGCTGACCGGTGACTCGACGGAGATTCGCGCAAGGAGGTTTGCCAAGGGACCGGCCGGGTAAGCCGGACAGCGAACCCGCAGTGCGGCACATCAGTTGGTCCGCGCCACTGGCCGAGCTGCGGGGCTCGTATTGTGATCGGACCCGCCGGCTACCCCCCCCGTCGGCGGGTCCGACGTTCCTTTTCCGCACGTGCCTTCAGGCTGGGTGGCCGAGGAGACCGGCGGTAACGTGCCGCCATGCCTGGTCCGTGGACAAGAGCCCTCATCACCGGAGCATCGAGCGGGATCGGTCGAGCTATCGCCACCCAGATCGCCGATGACGGTGCAGCGGTGGTGCTCGTCGCCCGCGACACCGAGCGGCTGCAGGCGCTGGCCAAGGATCTGAGGGGCCGCAACGGCATCGAGACCGAAGTACTCACCGCCGACCTGACCGATCCGGCCGATCGGAACCGGGTGGAGGACCGCCTCTCGGCGTTCCCGACGATCGACGCGCTCGTCAACAACGCCGGACTCGGCACCTATGGCGAGTTCCGCACGTTGGAACCGGATGGCGAAGAACGCGAGATCGACCTCAACGTCACAGCGCTCGTACGGCTGACCCGAGCCGCGGTTCCGGGAATGGTCGAGCGGGGATGCGGCTGGATCTTGAACGTCTCGTCCATGGCGTCGCTGCAGCCCACGCCCCTCAACGCCACGTACGGAGCGACGAAGGCGTTCGTCACGAGCTTCTCTGAGTCACTCCACGAAGAGCTTCGAACGAGCGGCGTCAAGGTCACCGCCGTACTGCCTGGGTTCACCCGGACCGAGTTCCAGGAGCGCACAGGCGTGAGCAACACCGGAGGTATGCCGGACTTCGTGTGGCAATCAGCCGAGGACTGCGCCGGCGAGGCGATCGCCGCGCTGGCCGCGGGCCGGGCCATCGTCGTTCCGGGATCGCTGAACAAGGTGGCGGCCGCGTTGTCGGGAGTCGCCCCGCGGGCGTTGAAGCGCCGCATCGTCGGACGCATGGCCGTGCGTTTCGGCGACTAGCAGCGGGACTTCGCCAGACATCAGATGTGTCAGCCGGCACCGCCGGCAGAGAACTCCTTCAACTTCCGCGAGCGGTGACGGGCATTGATCTGACGCACCGTGCCGGACTTGGAGCGCATGACCAGCGACTGCGTGGTAGCGCCCCGACTGTCGTAGTGCACGCCTCGCAACAGTTCGCCATCGGTGATGCCCGTCGACGCGAAGAAACAGTTGTCGCCGGACACGAGGTCGTTGGTATGGAGCACCCGGGTGAGGTCATATCCGGCGTCGACCGCTGCGCCACGCTCTGCATCGTCGCGGGGCCAGAGGCGACCCTGGATCGCCCCACCCATGCACTTCAGGGCGGCGGCCGCAATCACCCCTTCGGGAGTGCCGCCGATCCCGAACAGGATGTCCGCACCGGTCTCGGACCAGGCTGTGGAGATCGCTCCTGCGACGTCACCGTCCTGAATGAGGCGGATCCGCGCTCCGGCCGCTCGGACCTCGGCGATCAGGTCTTCGTGGCGCGGCCGGTCGAGTATGACGGCAGTGACGTCACAGACATCTTCCTGCTTGGCCCCGGCCACCGCTAACAGGTTCTCGGTCGGGGACTTGCGGATGTCCACCACGTCGGCCGCCTCGGGCCCGACTGCCAACTTCTCCATGTAGACGCATGGTCCGGGATCGAACATCGTGCCCCGTGCCGACACCGCGATGACCGACACCGCGTTGCCCCGGCCGAGCGACGTGAGCGTCGTTCCCTCGACGGGATCGACGGCGATGTCGACCTCAGGCGGAGTGCCATCACCGATGCGCTCCCCGTTGTAGAGCATCGGTGCCTCGTCCTTCTCACCCTCACCGATGATCACGACCCCATCCATCGACACCGTCTGCAGAACGATGCGCATCGCGTCGACGGCCGCCCCGTCGGCGCCCTCCTTGTCGCCTCGGCCCATCCACCGTGATGCGGCGAGGGCGGCCGCTTCGGTGACCCGCACGAGCTCCATCGCAAGGTTGCGCTCGGGGACCTGCTTGTCATCCTTCGGTGCACCGGCCGCGCTCATCGGGCGACCATACCCGGCGTGCGCCGGCGTCCTCGGCCATGTCGATAGCCTGCGCACACCGTGGCAGGACCACTCGCAGCCATCGATGTCGGCACCAATTCGTTGCACCTCGTCGTCGCTCGTGTCACCGACGACGACCACTTCGAGGTGATCGAACGGGAGAAGGAGATGGTTCGTCTCGGGACCGGCTCTGGCGACATGAAGCGACTCGGCGCCGCCGCGATCGATCGGGGAGTTGCGGCCTTGGACCGGTTCCGCCAGATCGCAGAGATCAGCGGGGCCACGGTACGAGCGGTGGCTACCAGCGCCGTTCGAGAGGCGGAGAACGCCGATGATTTCATACGCCGGGCCAGGCTGGACGCGGGCGTCGAAGTCGAGGTGATCTCCGGGGTGGAGGAGGCTCGACTGATCCACCTCGGTGTGTTGCAGGCTTTGCCGTTCTTCGACGAGCGCATGCTCCTGTGCGACATTGGCGGAGGCAGCACCGAGGTGCTGATCGGACAAGGTACCGACGTGCTCGCCGCAGCAAGCCTCAAGCTCGGAGCGGTCCGGCTCACCAATCGGTTCTTCGCCGGTGAGCTCCTCCACCCCTCAGCGGTCGGCGCCTGCCGTCGGTTCGTGAGCTCGACGCTCAGCTCGTTCGATCGGGCTGTGTCCAGGCACGGTTTCGAGGTGGGTGTCGGGTCGTCCGGCACCATCGATCAAGTCGTGCGGCTGGCGGCCGCCGCAGCGGGAGAACCTCCTCGGCGGGTCCGAAACGGGGCGACGGTCTCAGTGGACCAGATCGCCGAGGTGACCAGCATGCTCGTGGCGGCGCGCGCCGAGCACGGCCGCATGGACCTTCCCGGACTCGACGAGAAGCGGGCCGACATCATCCTGGCCGGCGCAATCATCCTCGAGGGCCTCGTCATGCGATTCGGCGTGAAGCAGCTCACGCTGAGCGACTACGCGCTGCGGGAAGGTGTCCTGCTCGACACGATGCAGCGGACGCACGGAGGGTCGTTGCACCATCTGCGGGACGTGTCGCGGCGCGGGATCGAGCACCTGGCCAGCGCATGCGACGAGGATCCCGTGCACTCTGCTCACGTTGCGATGCTCGCTCTGCAACTGTTCGATGCGACCGCCGGTGTGCACGGTCTCGACGAGAGCAGCCGAGAGTTCCTAGAGGCCGGCGCGCACCTGGCCAACGTCGGCCTGTCGGTGTCGCACTCCCAGCACCACAAACACAGCTACTACCTGATTCGCAACACCGACCGGCTCGTGGGGTTCACCGATCATGAGATCGAGATGATCGCGCTGATCGCTCGCTACCATCGCAAGAGCGCGCCGAAGCCGAGCCATCCCGAGTTCGCGGTACTACGCGCCGATGACCAAGTCGTGGTGAAGGTGTGTGCCGGCTTGTTGCGTGTGGCCATCGGTCTCGACCGAGGTCACGACGGAAAGGTCCACCGAGTCGACGCCAAGGTGAAGAAGGCGGGCATCGTTGTACTGGCCGAAGCAGCCGACGAGGCCGCCGACCTGACCCTCGAGTTGTACGCCGCGAACGAGCGCATCGATGTGCTGGTCGACGCACTTGGCCGCCCGATCGAAGCCGTGCAGGCCGGCCGCTGAGCGTGCCGCCGAGGCGTAGCCTGCGTTGGTCCCGATCGGGGGTAGTTCAGTTGGTAGAACACCGGCCTTTGGAGCCGGATGTCGCAGGTTCGAGCCCTGCCCCCCGAGCCTTACGCAGCAAGGAGATCGAGTTCTCGGCGCTCCGCCCGAGGGGCCCAGCCCTCAACCAGTCCGCACTATTTCTGGGACCTGGCCGTTTCCGGCGCTCTGGACGGCTGCCGCGAGCGCCTCGAGCGCAGCCAGAACCGGCCCCTCGCGGTCGGGCATCAGGTGCCCGTAGGTGTCGATCAGGGTCGCGGGAGGCTGAGGCTCGCATCACGTCCCGGCACATCGGTGGCTCGGGTCCAACCCGATATGCCCGCGCGTTTCGGGGGCACCCCCATCGGCCGTGGTCGCGACCCGAGCCGTCGATATGGCGCGGTTGCAGGCGAGCGTCGCCGGCGGTCCGGATCGGTCATCATGCACTTCCGCCAAGGAGTGCCTTCGTGTTCGGTGGATGCATCGAGAGAGGGAGGGGCGATGCCGAGCCCAGATGAGATCCGTGACATTCAGCGAGCGACGTGGGCCGGGCTCTCTGCGGGCTGGGAGAAGTGGGACGCGGTCATCATGGACCAGCTGGGCCCGGTCGGTGCAGCGATGATCGAGCGTCTCGACATCGCTGAAGATCATCAGCATCTCGACATTGCCGCTGGGACGGGTGAGCCGGGTCTGAGCATCGCGAGGCTGGCGCCGAAGGGACGCGTTGTGCTGACCGACCTCGTGGCGGAGATGCTGGACATAGCCGCGCGACGAGCCCGGGCGCAAGGGGTCGCCAATGTCGAGACCCAGGTGTGCAGCGCCGATGATCTGCCGTTCGACGACGCCACGTTCGACGGCGTCTCTGTGCGCTTTGGGTACATGTTCTTCCCCGACGTGGCCAAGGCGACGGCCGAGTTCGCGCGCGTGCTCAAGCCGGGCGGGCGCGTCTGCTCGTCGGTATGGGT
>JBBSGQ010000211.1:0-6691 GCA_038253965.1 Acidimicrobiales bacterium
ATGAACCCCGACAAGCTCGCTCCAGGGGAACGTTGCGCATCGACCAGCAACCGGAACTTCGAGGGTCGCCAGGGACGTGGGGGCCGAACGCATCTCGTGTCCCCAGCAGTGGCCGCAGCCACAGCGCTCGCCGGGCACTTCGCGGTTCCGGATGAGCTGATCCCGGCGGGGGTGGCCTGATGGACAAGGTACGCATCGTCTCGGGCACCGCGGTACCCCTCGACCGCTCCGACGTCGACACCGACCAGATCATCCCGAGCGACTGGCTCAAACGGGTCGAGCGCACCGGCTTCGAGAAAGGTCTGTTTTCGGAATGGCGCGACGATCGCGACTTCGTCCTCAACCAGCCTCAGTACGCCGGGGCGTCGATCCTGGTGACCGGGGCGAACTTCGGAACCGGCTCTTCCCGGGAGCACGCGGTCTGGGCGATCCAGCAGGCGGGGTTCACCGCAGTGGTGTCACCACGCTTCGGCGACATCTTCCGCAACAACTCCGCAAAGAACGGACTCGTGCCGGTCGTCGTGCCGTCCGAGGTGGCGGCGCGGTTGCTCCGGGCAGTAGAGGACGATCCGAGCCTCGAGGTGACTGTCGACGTCGAACGCTTGTTGCTCGAGGCGCCGGCCATCGGCCTTTCAGTCGCCTTTCCGCTCGACCCGGCCGTGCAGCACCGGTTCCTGGAAGGGCTCGACGACATCGGTCTCACCCTGCGGCACGCCGAAGCGATCACGACGTTCGAGTCATCGCGGCCGACGTGGCTGCCATCGACATCGGCGTCCACCACCTGATCGCAGCCCGGCGGTTCGGCTCCGACTCGTCACGGTGACCTGTCTGCGGGTAACGAGGGTGCATGTCGAGCACACCTGACAGCGCCATCCGACCATCGGCCCGCCGGGTCCTGGTGACCGGCGCGACCGGCTACATCGGCGGCCGGCTCGTTCCCGAGCTGCTCGACGCCGGCTACGGGGTCCGCTGTCTGGTCCGCAACCCGGCGAAGCTGCGCGACGAGGCGTGGAGCGACCGGGTGGACATCGTGCAGGGCGATGTGACCGACAGCGACTCCGTCGTCGCGGCGATGGAGGGAATGGACGCCACCTACTACCTCGTGCACTCCATGGGGTCGTCGACCGACTTCTCGTCCAAGGACCGCCACGCAGCCACGACGTTCCGAGACGCAGCAGCAGAAGCCCGGCTCGGAAGGATCGTCTATCTCGGCGGGCTCGGACGAGACGACGACCCTGACCTCTCGGACCACCTCAAGAGCCGCCACGAGGTCGGCCGGGTGCTGGCCGACGGCCCGGTGCCGGTCACCGAGCTTCGCGCCGCCGTCATCATCGGCTCGGGCAGCGCCAGCTTCGAGATGCTGCGTTACCTGACCGAGGTGCTGCCGGTGATGATCTGTCCCCGTTGGGTCCACAACCGGTGTCAACCGATTGCCATCGCCGACGTGCTGTACTTCCTCGTCGCAGTCCTGAAAGCCGAGAGCTCCGAAGGGCGCGTCCTCGAGGTCGGAGGCCCGGACGTCCTCAGCTATCGCGACATGATGTTGACCTATGCCGAGGTAGCCGGGCTGCGCCGCCGCCGGATCCTGCCGGTCCCGGTCCTGTCACCGAGCCTGTCCTCGCATTGGATAGGCCTTGTCACGCCGCTGCCCACCGGCCTGGCCCGACCCTTGGTCGAGAGCTTGATCAACGAGGTGGTGGCCGACGACCGGCCGATCACCGAGATCATCCACCACGAACCGGTCGCGTTCCGCGAGGCGCTGGAACGGGCGCTGGCCCGGGTCGCCGACCTCGAAGTCGTGAGCAGCTGGTCAGATGCCACGCTGCCGGGCCGCAACCCCGCCGACCCGATGCCGACCGACCCCGACTGGGCGGGCGGCAGCCTGCTGTGTGACCGGCAGGAGTCCACCAGTGATGCGTCGATCGGCGACCTCTTCCAAACCGTGCAGGGCATCGGCGGCGCCCGAGGTTGGTACGTGACACCGATCCTGTGGGCCATCCGAGGCTTCGCCGACAAGCTGATCGGTGGCGTCGGCATGCGTCGCGGCAGGCGCAACCCCGACACCATGTGGGTGGGTGATGCTGTCGACTTCTGGCGGGTGGAAACCGTGGAACCCGACTCGCTGATCCGGCTCCGGGCCGAGATGAAGTTGCCGGGCGAAGCATGGATCGAGTGGCGGATCGAACCCGAGGGTGCCGGTAGCCGCCTCGACCAGCGGGCGATCTTCTACCCGCGCGGGCTGCTCGGCCGCCTCTACTGGTACACGCTCATCCCGTTCCACGCGCTGATCTTCAAACGGATGTGCCACCTGATCGCGAAGGCCGCCGAACAACGAGCACCTATGGCTCGTGGCGTTCGATCATTTGCATATCGGCCCGGTGACGGTTGACCGCCGAGACCACGGCGCGTAGAGAAGCGATGAGGATCGACTCGTGCACGCCGACCCCCCACTTGATGGTGCCGTCGGGTCCTTTGGTCTCGACGTATGCGGCCGCCATGGCATCACTGCCGCTTCCCACCGCGTGCTCGCTGTAGTCCACGACATCGACTTCGATACCGACATCCGCCTGGAGGCCACCGACGAACGCGGCGACCGGTCCGCCCCCCTGGCCCATGACCGTCACGTGGTCGCCGTCGACAAGGAGCTGTGCGGTGACCGTCGCACCCGACTCGTCGCTCGTCGTCTCGCACGCGAGGAGCTTCACCGGTGGATCGTCGGGCAGGTACTCGGCGGCGAACGTGTCCCACATCGAACCCGGTTCGATGACCGTCCCGGTGTCCTCGGCGATCGTCTGGATCGAGCGCGAGAACTCCACCTGCAGCCGCCGGGGAAGATCGAACCCGTGCTCCTCTTTCATCACGTAGGCGACGCCACCCTTGCCTGATTGGCTGTTTACGCGGATCACCGCCTCGTACGTGCGACCGACGTGCTTCGGGTCGATGGGCAGGTACGGCACGCCCCACACGTCGTAGTCCGTTCCGAGCGCGGCGAAACCCTTCTTGATCGCATCCTGGTGACTTCCCGAGAACGACGTGTAGACGAGGTCGCCGACATAGGGGTGTCGCAGGTGCACGGGCAGCCGGTTGCAGTACTCCGTCACCCGGCGCAGGTGGTCGATGTCGCTCATGTCCAGCTTCGGATCGATCCCCTGGCTGAACAGGTTCATGGCCAGGTTGACCACGTCGACGTTGCCGGTCCGTTCGCCGTTGCCGAACAGTGTGCCCTCGACCCGGTCGGCGCCGGCGGCCATGCCGAGCTCCGCCGCGGCCACCGCGCATCCGCGGTCGTTGTGCGGATGGAGGCTCAGGCACACGCGATCGCGGTCGCGCACGGTGCGACCGAACCACTCGATGACATCGGCATAGATGTTCGGCGCGAACATCTCGATCGTCGCCGGCAGGTTCATGATCAGCGGGCGATCCATGTCCGGCTCGATGACCTCCATGACCGCCTCGCAGATCTCCACTGCGTAGTCGGCCTCGGTGCCGGTGAAGCTCTCCGGGCTGTACTCGTAGTAGACGTCGGTGCCCGGGAGCGTCTCCTCGAGCTTGCGACACAGGCGCGCTGCGTCGACCGCGATCTGGGTGATGCCCGCCTTGTCCAGGCCGAACACAACGCGCCGCTGCAGCACCGACGTCGAGTTGTAGAAGTGGACGATGGCCCGGTTCGCGCCGCGCAGGCATTCGTAGGTGCGCTCGATCAGCTCCGGCCGGCATTGGGTCAGGACCTGTATGACCACATCGTCGAGAACGAGATCGTCCTCCACCAGTTGGCGAACGAAATCGAAGTCCGGCTGGCTGGCCGACGGGAACCCGACCTCGATCTCCTTGAAACCCATGTCGACGAGCGTCTTGAACATGCGCAGCTTGCGTGCCGGGTCCATGGGATCGATCAGCGCCTGGTTGCCGTCACGGAGGTCGACCGAGCACCACCGTGGTGCATGATCGACAGGTCGGTCAGGCCACGTCCGGTCCGTCAAGGGCGCGCCGAGCGGAGAGAACGGCACGTACTTGTCGAACGGCATGGACTTCGGGGGCACGTTCTCGGGTGGCACAGGGCCGATCCTTTCGCAGTCATGGTTCGCGACGGCCGCATCTGGAAAACGAAAAAACCTCCCGGCCCGGAGGCTCAGGAGGTTGCCGGCGAGCACCAGTAGGTGCTCGCCCTACGTAAGCAGGAGGACAGAAGAGGTGTCGGTGCTGCACATCACCGAGCACTGTGACAGCACGCGAACCGGGAGTCAAGGCGGCCGAGGTGCCGCCGCCCTACGATGCGCTCTCATGAGCGGACCCTCCCTGCGCAAGGCGCTCGTGGTCAGCGTGGTGTTGGCGGCTTGCGCCGCGATCGTGCGCGCAGTGCGCGGCAGGCCGGCTCCCGCGTTCGAGCTGCCAGGCGGCCCGTCGGCTCCCTGGCCGACCCTGCGGCCCGAGGCGACTCCGGACTGGGTCGGCCCGGCTGCGGCGCCAGCCGACGCCGAACCGCTTGCCGCTCCGCCGAACGGCGAAGCGCCGCCGACCCCGGCTTGGCTCGAAGCGACCAACAGCCCGCCGCCGGCGTCCCACCCGGTCAAGGCGAAGTTGGGAAGTGGCATCTATCACCTTCCGGGAATGATGAACTACGAGCGGACGAGGCCCGACCGGTGGTATCGCAGCGCAGCAGAAGCCGAGGCCGACGGTCTGCGAGTCGCCAAACGCTGAGACGATCAGCGTTCTCGACGTCATAGCAGTGCGCCGGGCCCGCTATTGCGTCGAGTTGTGAGGTCAGGCGTTGCGGCTGACGACGTGGACGCTCAGGATGCCCTCTGATGCAGCGAGCTGCTGGCAGAGATCGTCGCCCATCGGTTGCGTCGTGGAGACGACCATGAGCGCCGAGGTCCCCTCAGCTGACTGACCGACCGCCATGTTGGTGATGTTGATGGCGGCGTCACCGAGGATCGTGCCGACCCGCCCGATGACCCCCGGGCGGTCGTCATTGCGGACGACGAGCATGTTGCGCGCCGGAGGTACGTCGATGCTGTGGTCGTCGACCATCACGATGCGCGGGTCACCCTTCAAACCGGCGAGCGTGCCGGCGATGGCATGACCGGGCTCGCCACCGCCAGCCGATGCAGCCGCCCGCAGAGTGATGAGGTTCACGTAGTCCCTCGCCGTGGCTGTCGTGGTGTCGCGCACCTCCACGCCCCGCTCGGCGGCGAACTGCGGCGCGTTGACATAGGACACCGGGTCTTCGCTCACGCGGCTGAACAAGCCCTTCAGCACCGAGAGCGTGAGGATGCGGGTGTCGTAGTCGGCGAGCTGGCCCTGGTACTCGATCTCCAGGACCGACGGCGCACCCTCGTTCAGCGATGCGAACAGCCCACCCAGGCGTTCCGCCAGCGGCAGGAAGGGCCGAACTGTCTCGGACGCCTCGGCTGCGCTCACGTTGACCGCGAACGGGACGAACTCACCAGCTAGTGCGAGAGCGACCTGCTCGGCGATCGTGTCGCCGGCCTTGTCCTGGGCCTCGCGCGTGCTTGCGCCGAGGTGCGGCGTGACGACCACCTGGTCGAGCTCGAACAGCGGCGAGGTGGTGGTCGGCTCGGCGGAGAACACGTCGAGGGCCGCCCCCGCGACCTGGCCGCTGCGTATCGCGTCGGCCAAAGCCTCCTCGTCGACGATCCCACCGCGGCTGACGTTGATGACGCGGAGGCTCGGCTTCGCTTTGGCCAGGAACTCCTTGCCGATCAGGCCAATGGTCTCGGGCGTCTTGGCCACGTGAAGGGTGATGAAGTCAGCCTGTGCCGCGAGCGTGTCCAGGTCGACCAGGTCGATGTTCATCTGCCCGGCTCGTTCAGGGGCGACGAACGGGTCGTGAGCGATGACCCGCATCCCGAACGCCATCGCCCGCTGAGCGACGAGCTTGCCGATCCGACCGAGGCCGATCACGCCGAGCGTCTTGTCCGACAGTTCGACGCCTTCCCACTTCGAGCGCTCCCAGCGACCGGCGACGAGCGCGGCATGCGCCTGAGGGACGTTGCGGGCTTGGGCCAACAGCAAGGCCATGGTCTGCTCGGCCGCCGACAGGATGTTCGATTGAGGTGCGTTGACGACCATCACGCCTTGACGGGTGGCCGCTTCGACATCCACGTTGTCGAGACCGATGCCGGCGCGGCCGACGACCACGAGATCCATGCCGGCCGCCAGCACCTCGGCTGTGACCGTGGTGGCCGAGCGGATGATCAGCGCGTGGGCACCGGACACCCGCTCGATCAGCTCATCAGGAGAGCAACCGAGCGCCACATCGACGTCGTGGCCGGCGGCGCGGAGCTTGGCGAGGCCCCCATCGGCGATCTTTTCGGCGACGAGCACGCGAGCCATGGCGGCCATGTTGGCCGTTCGCCCGGCTGAGCCGCCAATGCGTTGACGCTGCCGCGATGGTGCACGTCACGCGAACCCGGTGGCGCCTTGGATCGGTTCGATCGGGTCCGACGGCGTGAAACCGAACACCTTGCCGTAGAACCAGAGCTCGGCCTCGAGGGCCCGGACGATGTTCTCGGCTCGCAGGAACCCGTGCTGTTCGCCTTCGAATGGGACATAGGCATGGGGCACGTGCTTTGCCGCGAGCGCGGCGATCATCATCTCGGCCTGACTCGGCGGCACCACCTCGTCCTCGAGGCCCTGCAAGACGATGATCGGACAGGAGAGTTGATCG